>JBMSSY010000107.1:0-5328 GCA_049424605.1 Candidatus Methylopumilus sp. | reverse complement strand
GTATTTTTAGCGAAGCGCGAATTTTAAGGTTTTGTAATAAACTTAGCTATAATTAAAATCATTAATTTCTCCTAAAACTTACGTGAAACAATTTGAACTATCTTAAAATTAAAGTAATCTTAAGAATATAGTCAAAAAATTATAAAAACACCAAGGAGTGATCATGTTTAAACGTAGCTTGCTGATCGGATGTTTGTCTTTTATGGCATTTAGCAATATCTCTCATGCTGAATCCGACCCAAAAAAATGGCCTTTAGTCAAAGAAGCTTTCTTTGCGCAAAGGCCTATGGCGGATGCGCCTTTTATTACATTTGTGGCACCACGCCGCGCTGAGAGTGGCGCACAGGTGCCGCTTGAAATTTCAATCGACCAAACCCAAGCAGATGCTAACGCGATTAAAACGCTGTATCTTTTAGTTGATTCCAACCCGATTCCGCTCACTGCGACTTATCATTTGACTGATAAATTAGGCAAATTCAAGTTGGCAACGCGTATTCGTATGGAAATGGACTCTTATATCCGCGCTGTTGGTGAAACGGCTGATGGCAAGCTATACCTTGCTTCTGTTGAGATTCGCGCAGCGGGTGGTTGTGGCGGCACGGTAGATGGTGACGAAAATGCCATTCGTGCGGCGGCAGGCAAGATTAAGATGACTGTTGAAAGCCCTGCCAAATTTGGCGAAGAAAACTCAACAACCTTTATTATCAGACACCCAATGCGTACTGGCTTGCAACGTGATTTAGTTTCTCAAGGCTTTGTCCCTGCTTTTTATATTCAAAAAGCCGAATTCACCTACAACAGCGAACCTGTGATGAATGTGGATTTTGGGGTAGGCACCAGTGAAGATCCTTACTTGCGTTTTAACTTCATTCCTAGCGCCCCTGGCGTACTCTCAGTCAAAGCTTTTGATAACGAGGGCAAGGAATTTAGCCATCAAACAGAAGTCAGAAACTAAGCGCGCTTGATGCGCATAAAAAAGGGCGCTGATGCGCCCTTTTTGCTTTTTTAAAATCGCTTACTTAGCTTATTTCTTGCAATTACCTTTACAGCAAAGACCGCATAAAGACATACGGCTCATGGTGCCATCTTTGTCGATAAACTTGTGTTTCAACGCACCTAAAACATGCAGGCCTATCACCACCAACATAATGATACCGACCACTTCATGCACTTCCACAAAAGACTCGCGAATCGCCTTATTATCCAAGCCGTTCATTAGGCTAATACCGAACCACTTAACGCCGTATTCAAATTTGCTATTAATCGCCATCACCAAGCCTGTGATTGGCAAAGCAAACATCAACAAATACAGCATATGGTGGCCGCCAGCGGCAATCTTTTTCTCGATTGGTGTCAGGCTGTCTAATAAAGCGGGTGGACGGTGTGTGAGGCGCCAGAACATGCGAAAAGCAACAAGCGCTAATATGGTAATACCAACTGATTTATGTAAATTAAAATAGAAGGTTCTTGGCGTGACTTCTGTCGCCATATTCCATGTATAAATACCTAAGTTAAATAAATCGAATGCCGTTGTTTTAGGTTGGTCTTTAGGAATATCCGCCATAAACCAGCCCAAGGCGAACATGGCTAAAATGGCTATGCCAATCAGCCAATGCAAAACAATGGCTGTTTTTGTGTATTGATTCTGCGTCATGCGTTTTCCTTTATAAAATATTACTGCTGAAACTTAGCGTGCTATATTGCATCATAAACCTATCTCTTGCTAGATATGTTGACACAAGTTTTGCTCAAATTGTAGCTTAAAGGATATTCAGATGCTTACCAAAATCCTTGTTGGATTAACCGTATTTGTCATTCACACACTTGCCATCGCAACGCCACTGACCATGGAAAGTCTAGGCAATGGCGTTTATGTTCACCACGGCGTGCATGAAGACATGTCCGAAGGCTACCATGCCGATATTTGCAATCTTAGCTTTATTGTTGGCAGCAAAGGCATCGCTGTTGTAGACACGGGCGGCAGCCTTAAAACTGGCCAAGCCCTACATGAGGCGATTCGCCAAGTATCGAGCTTACCGATTTTGTATGTGATTAACACTCATGTGCATCCAGACCATATTTTTGGAAATGCCGCTTTTATTCAAGACAAAGTGACTTTTGTCGGTCATGAAAAACTGCCTGATGCAATGGAAAGACGCCGCGAGAACTATATGCGCATTAACCAAGAGTGGTTGGGTTCAGCCTTTGCAGGTAGTGAAATGGTGAAGCCTAGCCTTTTAGTAAAAAACACCGTAACACTGGATTTGGGTGATAGAACGCTGTTATTAACCGCCTATCCAACAGCGCACACCAATACTGATTTAACCGTCTTTGATAATAAAAGTGCAACGCTGTGGACTGGCGATTTGTTGTTTGTGGAGCGCACACCTTCTATCGATGGTGACATCAAAGGCTGGCTAGGGGTGATTAATGAGCTTAAAAATAATGATGCGGTCTATGCGATTCCTGGCCATAGTGGCCTACTTAAAGACAGCAATTGGAAGCAGCAATTAAATAACGAAGAGCGTTATCTATGGACGCTACTCAATGATGTGCGCGCCAGCATTAAAAAAGGTGAAGTGATGGAACAAGCCATGGGCACGGCAGCCGCATCAGAACGTCGTTATTGGCAACTGTTTGACATCGTCAATCGGCGCAACGTCAATAATATTTATCCCGCTTTAGAGTGGGAATAAGCAAGCCAGTGATGAACTAGCAAACAGCATCCGAGTAGAGGCTTGATGTATAATCAAGCCTTATTCATCGCCCTTAATCATAGAATTATTGCTTTTAATTTTGGCCATTTCCTCTCAACTTTCATTCAATCGTGATTACGCATTTGCTTGGGCATTAGCTATTTCTATTGCATTGCATATACTCGCGGCCTTCACAATACCGAATATTGACTTTGCAAAGATGATCAAGCCGCCAGTGCTTACCATAGAGCTTGCGGCACCAAAGCCTGCCCCCGCACCACCAGCCCCTGTGCCTGAACCAGCAAAACCTAAAGTGACACCACCGCCACAGGCTAAGCCCGTGCCGCAACCTATGCCTAAGCCAGTGCTCACGCCTCAGCCCATTAACCTGCCACCACCAGCAGTGATTGCAGCCGCACCCAAAGCCGAAACGCCTGCCGCTTTTGTTGTGCCCACGCCAGAACCTGTTAAACCAGAAGCGCCAAAACCAACCGTTAATCAAGCCGACCTTGACGCTGCGCGCAATCAGTACGGCAGTGCATTAAGTCGTGAAATTGCTAAACATATTAACTATCCAAGCATTGCGAAAATGCGTGGCTGGCAAGGGGTAGTGGAAATTGACTTTCAGTTAGACGGTAACGGGAAAATCTTAAGCCAAAAGATTCGCACCTCAAGTGGCTTTGAAGTGCTTGATAAACAAGCTTTGGAAATGGTAAAAAAATCAAACTTTCCAGTACCGCCAGAGGTCTTAAAAAGTAGTGCATTTAATGTAACCGTACCAGTTTCATTCAGACTTGAATAAAGCGTACAGCCTAGTTATCTGAACCTATATTCAAATCTTCATAAAACTTACTTGCGTTAATCTTTTTTTTTAACAACAATGAGCATAAGCGCATTTACTTAAACATCATGAACAATACAAGCATCCAAGACTTTGAACTCCCCTCCACTGGCGGTAAAACTTTTAAACTTTCTGATCATCTCGGCAAAACTCTAGTCATTTATTTTTACCCTAAAGACTCAACCCCAGGCTGTACTACTCAAGGCCAACAGTTCCGCGATTATTATGCTGACTTTCATGCCGCCAATGCCGAAATCTTTGGCATCTCGCGCGATAGCATTAAATCGCACGAAAACTTCAAAGCTAAGTTTGAGTTTCCATTTGATTTATTAGCCGATACCGAAGAATTGGCTTGCCAATTATTTGATGTCATTAAAATGAAAAAAATGTACGGTAAGGAGGTGCGAGGCATAGAACGCAGCACATTTATTATCAACAAAGAAGGCGCTTTGATACGCGAGTGGCGTGGCGTCAAGGTTGATGGACACATCCCCGAGGTATTAGCTTTTATTCGTACTTTGTAGTGATTGATCTGTTCATTTTTAGTAATTTCAGGGGAAACCAATCGAATGGCTAAGAAAAAATCAGCTGGCAATAAGTTATTTGTGCTTGATACCAATGTGCTGATGCACGATCCTTCAAGCTTATTCCGCTTTGAAGAGCATGATATTTACCTGCCTATGGTGACGCTCGAAGAGTTGGATAACAACAAAAAAGGGATTACTGAAGTTGCTCGAAATGCCCGTCAAACCAGCCGAAATTTAGAGGAAATTGTAGGCGCTAGCCTTAACAACCTTGATGATGGCTGCCCCTTAGCGATTAAGGGCAATAAACATGCCACTGGGCGCTTATTCTTACAGACTGATGCGATGGATTTTTCATTGCCTATGCTTGCTGGTAGCATCGCCGACAATCAAATTTTAGGCGTTGTTCTTGCCTTAAAAAAGAAACATCCACAACGAGAAGTCATACTCGTTAGTAAAGACATTAATATTCGCATCAAAGCCCGTGCTTTGAGCGTTCCAGCCGAAGATTACTTTAACGATAAAGTGCTGGAAGATACCGAATTACTCTATTCTGGTATGAAAGAATTACCTGAGAGTTTTTGGGAAAAGCACAGTAAAGCCATGGAATCTTGGCAAGATGCTGGCAGAATGTTTTACCGTATTACAGGGCCGCTTTGCAGAAGCTTTTTAATCAATGAGTTTGTGTTTTACGCCTTTGAAAAACCTTTTGAAGCCATCGTTCGCAGTGTGGAAGGTAACACCGCTGTTTTAGAAATCATCAAAGATTTCACGCAAATCAAACACAATGTATGGGGCATTACCGCACGCAATCGTGAACAAAATTTTGCGTTGAATTTGCTGATGGATCCTGATATCGACTTTGTCTCCTTACTTGGGCAAGCAGGGAGTGGTAAAACGCTACTCACATTGGCTTCTGCATTAACCCAAACATTAGATAAAAAGATTTACAGCGAAATCATCATGACCCGCGTCACGGTGCCTGTTGGCGAGGATATTGGCTTCTTGCCGGGCACAGAAGAAGAAAAGATGGCTCCATGGATGGGCGCGCTAGAAGATAACTTGGATGTGCTTAACAAATCTGATGACGATGCAGGGGAATGGGGCAGAGCCGCCACGCAAGACTTGATTAGAACGCGCATTAAAATCAAATCACTTAACTTTATGCGCGGCCGCACTTTCTTGCACAAATTCTTAATTATTGATGAAGCGCAAAATCTAACACCTAAGCAAATGAAAACCTTAATTACGCGAGCAGGCCCAGGTA
>JBMSSY010000106.1:0-5340 GCA_049424605.1 Candidatus Methylopumilus sp. | reverse complement strand
CTCAACCTTGGCAAGGTTGCGCTCTACCAACTGAGCTATTCCCGCGTAAAGAAGCCAGCATTATAAGGATTTTAAGACAGTCGTCAAGCCTGATTAAAGGTATATGACGCTTTTATTTTACTTTCATCTGTGGCCAAGCTGCTTTCAGGTAATAAGCCATTGAGACCAATGTCAAAATTGCTGCGATTTGAATTAGGACTCGTCCAATCAAATCAATATTAATTAGGCCTATGGGGTCGTGATATAGCAAAAATAAGACCGCAACCATCTGCACAACGGTTTTAAATTTGCCTATGGTGGCAACAGCAACACTGCCACGCTCACCAATACCCGCCATCCATTCACGCAAAGCGCTAATGGCTATCTCACGCCCGATAATGATAAATGCAACCACTGCGCCTACGCGGTCAAACTCTACCAACATAATCAACGCTGCGGCGACCATGAGTTTATCTGCCACAGGGTCTAGAAATGCGCCGAATGCCGAGGTTTGATTGAGTTTGCGTGCGTAATAGCCATCTAGCCAATCGGTAATGGCGGCTAAGCCAAATACCGCGGTGGCATAAAGATTGGCAAAATGGTTAGGCTGCATATAAAAAATCACAGCGAATACTGGGATTAATAAGATACGTAGCACGGTGAGGCTATTGGGAATATTCCACAGCATTAATGTAGCTCCTGATATATTTTTTCTGCCAACGCTTGGCTAATACCTTCGACTTGTAAAAGTTCATCTACGCTGGCGTTTTTAACGCCATCTAAACCACCAAATCTCACTAACAAGCTTTTGCGACGTTTTGCGCCTATTCCTGCAATATCCTCTAGGGATGAATGCATACGCGCTTTGCCACGCCTTGCCCTATGCCCAGTAATGGCAAAGCGATGTGCTTCATCGCGTATCTGCTGTAGCAAGTGCAAGCCTATATGATCTTTGTTTAAACCCACTGGCATTTCGCGGTCTGGAAAGAACATCTGCTCTAAGCCCGGCCTGCGCTCTTCGCCTTTGGCAATACCAACCAAGAGGATATCAGCTAATCCAACTTCTTGCATAACGTCTACCGCAACACCTAACTGGCCTTTGCCACCGTCAATAAACACCAAGTCAGGCCGCTTGCCCTCGCCTGCCGCTACTTTTTTATAGCGGCGGGTTAAGGCATCGCGCATCGCGGCGTAATCATCGCCGGGCGTGATGCCAGTAATATTGTATCGACGATATTCTGAATTTTGCATGGCGCCTTTATCAAACACTACACAAGACGCTACCGTAGCCTCGCCCATGGTGTGACTGATATCAAAACATTCAATACGCTCTACGCTATCGGCTAAATCTAGCGCCTCGCGCAAAGCAATTAATCTGGCTTGTTGGTTAGCGTGTTGTGCTGAGCGCTGTTGCAATGCAAGCTCAGCATTGGTTTCTGCCATTTTCATCCACACCCGCTTGTCGCCAATGGGCTTGGTATTGATGCGCACTTTACGTCCAGCCTGAGCGCTAAAGACTTCTTCCAAAGCGCTGGTTTCAATCGGCACGCCGACAATCATTAATGGCGGCATATTTTGTGCCACATAGTGTTGTTCTAAAAACGCCTGCATCGTATCTTCTAGTTCAGCGCCATCGGCATTCTTAGGGAAAAAGCTTTTGTCTCCTAAATGGCGACCGCCGCGTATCATCACTAAATTCACGCAATGCTGACCTTGATGTGCAACGCAGGCAATCACATCAGCATCATTGACCGCAAAGTCGCTGACAAACTGTTTAGCCTGTACTTGGCGCAAGCTCTGCATTCGGTCACGATAAACTGCTGCCAATTCATATTGCTCAAGCTCAGCGGCAGACATCATCTTATCGCTTAGCTCATCCATCACTTGCTGTTCTTTGCCTTGCAAAAACATGGTGGCGTGACTGACATCGCGGCGATAATCTTGTTCAGAAATCAAACCAACACAAGGCGCTGTACAGCGCGCAATCTTATATTGCATACAAGGCCGTGTACGATTGGAAAATACCGTATTCTCGCAAGTGCGCAACATAAACACTTTTTGTAAAAGCTGTATGCTCTCACGCACCGCTATTGAATTAGGAAAAGGGCCAAAATAGGTATTTTCCTTGCGCTGTGTGCCACGATGAAAAGCCAAGCGGGGAAAAGCATCGCCCGTTAGGGTGATATAAGGGTAGGTCTTATCGTCACGAAACAAGACGTTGTAACGCGGCATCAAGCTTTTAATCAGATTGTTCTCAAGCAATAAAGCTTCAGCTTCTGAATGAGTCACCGTGGTTTCTATTGCCGTGATTTGCGCCACCATCATCCGAGTACGCGGACTAGGAATATTTTTATTAAAGTAACTCGATACGCGCTTTTTTAAGTCTTTGGCTTTACCTACATAAATCACCTCATCGCTGGCATTTTTCATGCGATACACACCCGGCAGATTGGGCAGGTTCTTTAATACAGGTTTAGGGTTAAATGGTTCGACCATCGCGCACTGCTCATTCACTTATTTAATGCCTAACTCAGCCAAGCGCAAACGCTTAGCCTGTTCTTCTTTGCGTACATCATCAATCACACGCATCACGGTTTTCAAATCTACCGCCTTAGTGCTGGCTTGGAAGCGCCCCGTTAGCGGCGTTTCAAGCGTGAGATTGCCATGCGAAAATAAATCCCAAATCTCTTTTGCATATTGGGTGGTGAGCAGCTCGGGTGCAAATCGACCAAAATAATCTCTTAAATTATTCACATCACGTTCCAGCATCTCTGCCGCATGGTGATTGCCAGCCGCATCCACCGCTTGTGGCAAGTCAATAATCACAGGGCCATCACTTGCCAACAAAATATTAAATTCAGACAAGTCGCCATGAATAATGCCAGCACACAGCATACGCACCACCTCAAGCAATAATTGCTGGTGATACCGATGGGCATCTTCTGGGCTAAAGGCGACATCGTTCAGTCTGGGCGCTGCATTGCCATCATCATCCACCACCAACTCCATGAGCAATACGCCCTCATAAAAATTGTACGGTTTAGGCACACGAACGCCAGCCGCGGCAAGCCGATAAAGCGCATCGACCTCATGGCTTTGCCAAGCATGCTCTTGTAGCTTACGACCATACTTAGAGCCTTTTTCCATGGCACGTGCCTGACGGCTATTTTTGGTCTTACGCCCCTCGGTGTAATCCACGCTTTGCCTAAAGCTACGTTGATTGGCTTCTTTATAAACTTTGGCGCAGCGCACATCATCGCCACAACGAACGACATACACAGTGGCTTCTTTGCCGCTCATCAATTGGCGAATCACATCATCGACCAAGCCATCTTCAATTAGCGGCTTTAGTCTTTCGGGTATTTTCATTAAGACTGACTCAAGTTAAATTTATTCATCTAAAAGCTTGCCCGCAATCGCCCAATCTTCATAGGCCACCTCATCAAATGTAATGTAGGTATAGCTGGCAGGCTTATTAGCCACACGCTGCATGGTCTCAGTCACTTCTTTGGCAATCTCTGCTTTTTGTTCGCGGCTGAGTGCGCCAGCATGCTTAATATTAATATAAGGCATCATATTCTCCTTTTTGGTTTTGCTAAGCCAACATGCTAGCTTATAGACGACAAAAAAGCAGGGGTTTTTAGTCATTTTGCTTTATTCGCCAAGCCGCAAGGCGGTTAACGCTATAATGTGCATGTTCTCAACATATTCACGCCCACATGCTTAGTTACCGCCACGCCTTTCACGCAGGCAATCATGCCGATGTCCTGAAACATTTCGTTTTGATGCAGATTATCGCGCATGCTACACAGAAAGATAAACCGTTCTGGTATATAGACACCCATGCTGGCGCTGGTCAGTACGCATTAGATACAGGCTACGCCACACAAAATGCTGAATATGAGTCGGGCATTGCCAAACTATGGCAAGCAAGTGATTTGCCTCAAGCGCTACTCAATTATGTAGGCTTTATTAAACGCTTAAATCAACCATCGAATCCCAAAACAGCCAAACTAGCCCTCTATCCTGGCTCACCTTTATGCGCGCAAGCCTTGCTGAGAGCGGATGATCGTATGCGCTTATTTGAGCTACATCCTAGCGACTTTGATATTCTGTGTGAAAACTTTAAAGCCCAACAACGTAGCGTCAAAATCGACATGAGCAATGGCTTTGCAGGCATTAAAGCTATTCTGCCACCACCTCCGCGCCGCGCTGTGGTGCTAATAGACCCGCCTTATGAAGAAAAACAAGATTATCAGCGCGTAGTTGAGATGATTAAAGACAGCCTAAAACGCTTTGCCACGGGCACTTATATTGTGTGGTATCCCCTATTGCAACGCCCTGAACCACATCAAATGGTTGAGGCGCTAAAACAGCTAGATTTAAAAAGCTGGCTCAATGTAAGTTTGACGGTGCAAGAACCTTCTATTGAAGGCTTTGGCATGTACGGCAGTGGTTTATTTATTGTAAATCCGCCTTGGACTTTACCAGCCACCTTGCAAGAGGTTATGCCTTACTTAGCTGAAAAATTAGCGCTAGATGATAGTGCTAGTTTTGAGATAGATAGCCATATCAGCTAAACGCTTTTTGCTTCCAAATAGGTATCTGAAGCTGGTTCGGTAACAAGGTTAAAGTGGTAAACGGTTAAAGTTCTACCATCTTCAGTTTCAACCTTGATGCGCCATTCGCCTGACTGAATATTCTGCTTATAAGTATAGCCACGAAAGCCGCCCTGCCTGCCGCCTGACAAAGTAAAACCTATACGCGATGCGGCTTGCCAGCCCTGATTTTGATCGTAATGTTCCCAACGCTGATAAAGCGTTGCACTCACCCCGCTAGGCGCAAACACTGATGAAACACAATAAACACGGCTACCCGCTGGCACATGCAGCGTATTAGAAAATAAACGCCAAGGCTTATACCAAGGCGACTTTTCTACCTCAATCAACATATCTCCATTGCGCTTTTCTAAATTCAGCCCAATTTGCATATCACGTTTAACCAAAGGCACAGGCGGCACAAAGTCTAATAGATAAGCCAGACTTAAGGCCCCCGCAATCACCCAAACAGGCCAAGCGCGACCCGGACAGCCTGGTGTTTTTTTACGCAAATAATGGGTCAGCACCGCGCCAGCAAGCGTGCTTAAATAAAACCAAATCGGCAAAATACTACCCAGCATAAACGGCAGTAAAAAGTTGAGCACCAAGATGGCACAAAGGCCAAACAAAGCCCAAGTCAAGGTGAAGCGATGGTAATGATGATCGATATACTCGTTGGCAACCAGCAAAAAGCCCAAGCCCAGCGTCCAAATCAGTGCGAGGAGATGATGGCTACTTTTGAAATACAGAATAAATAAGCAGC
>JBMSSY010000105.1:0-5389 GCA_049424605.1 Candidatus Methylopumilus sp. | reverse complement strand
CATTTTCGCGATATAAGACCTCAGACATGCCAAATTCCATGCCGCGATTAAGCAAGTTGTAGCAGTTTTGTACGGTAGCCACGCGCGGCAAATCATACTCTTTGGCGATACGTAAAAATTCCATCAAGCCCCAAGGCTGCTCATTAGACAGGCCGATATAGCGTACTTTTCCTTCTTTAATTAACTCAGCCAAAGTTTCTAACTGATTGCGTATCGTCACCCATACTTTGCGCTCTCCCTCGCCCAGTTTGCCTGATACATACTCATTTGCAGGGTCAAATAGATACTGCCCAAACATAGGCACGTTGCGCTCAGGCCAATGCAATTGGTACACGTCGATATAGTCAGTTTGCATGCGTTTGAGTGAGCCTTCAATCGCCGCGCGGATATTGGCGCGGTCTAACGTTGGCGGGCCGCCACGTATCCAATCCATGCCGCGTCTTGGGCCTGCCACTTTGCCACCAAGAATAATCTGATCGCGTGGCTGATTTTTAAGCCAGTGACCAATAATGGTTTCGGTGCGGGTGTAGGTTTCAGCTTTAGGCGGTACAGGGTACATTTCTGCCGTGTCGATAAAATTAATGCCTTGTGACCTTGCATAATCAAGCTGGTCAAAAGCTTCTGCTTGGGTATTTTGATCACCGTAAGTCATGGTGCCAAGGCAGATGGCAGAAACATTTAAGTCGGTATTGGCGATATTGCGGTATTGCATGTTGAGTCCATGGTTGATTGCAAATTAAATCGAATTGTACGCCTGAAAAAACGAAAAATAAGTAATGACTCACGCAGATGCCAATATAAAAGCATTACAATTGCGACTCGCTTTTGCGACTAGGTTTTTTCGTCTTCTTTTTGAAAGCCAGCTTTGTCAGCGTCAGATTCAAAACTAAATTTTATTTTTTCCGAACAAGGGCCGCTCGCTGAGGGCATCCCAGGATATCGCACGCGGCAACAACAGCTAGAAATGGCATTGGCGATTGAAACTGCTATTCAAGGCAATAAACAATTGGTGGCCGAGGCGGGCACAGGCACAGGTAAAACCTTTGCTTATTTAGTGCCAGCGCTACTTTCTGGCGGCAAGGTGATTGTCTCTACAGGCACAAAAACCTTGCAAGACCAACTGTTTCACCGTGATTTGCCTGCTGTACGCGATGCGCTCAAAGTGCCAGTCACGGTTGAAATGCTTAAAGGCCGCGCTAATTATGTCTGTCACTTTCATTTGGAGCGCTGCGCCAATGAAGGCCGCTTTGTTTCGCGTGAAGATGCCAATTATGTACACGTGATTCGTCACTTTCTTGAGAACACTAAAACGGGTGATAAGGCCGAATTAATAGAAGTACCCGAAAACGCCACTATTTGGCCTAGTGTGACTTCTACCCGCGATAACTGCATGGGGCAAGAATGTAATTTTTACAAAGATTGCTTTGTGATGGATGCCCGCAAACGCGCTTTAGCCGCCGATGTGGTGGTGGTGAATCACCATTTATTTTTTGCTGATGTGATGTTGCGTGATGAAGGCGTGTCAGAGTTACTGCCTTCAGCTAATACGGTGATTTTTGACGAAGCCCATCAACTGCCCGAAGTGGCGGGGCTGTTTTTTGGCGAAGATGTCTCGACCAGCCAGCTTTTAGAATTAGCACGAGATGCCGAAGCCGAATACATCACCACCGCAAAAGACTGTCCAGCTTTGCAAGAAGCCGCCAATGCTTTAGAAAAAGCCGTGCGTGATTTTAGGCTAGTATTTGCCTACGAAGGCTCACGTATGCCAGTGCAAAAAGCCCTTGCGCTTAAGGGCTTTGATAGCGCATATAGCGAGATGCAAGCCAAGCTGGAAGCACTGACTCATGTATTAGAAACCCAAGCCCCGCGCGACCCTGCGCTAGAAAATTGTTGGCAACGTGGTGCGGGCTTAATGGTGCAATTGCAACGCTGGCTTGCCGCCGAAAATGCCAATCTAGTGCGCTGGGTAGAAGTGTTTACCCAAAGCGTTCAGCTACATGCCACGCCTTTGTCGGTGGCAGAAGGCTTTGGCAAACAGCTTAATGCTACGCCACGCGCTTGGATTTTTACCTCGGCCACGCTGGCAGTTAAAAGCGATTTTAGCCACTATATTGGTCAAATGGGCTTAAGTAATGCCAATACAGGTTATTGGGAAAGCCCGTTTGATTACGACAAGAAAGCGCTGTTATATGTCCAAGAAAATATGACAGAACCCAATAGCACTGCTAATTCTGCCGCAGTTGAAGCGGTAGCCTTGCCTGTGATTCAAGCCAGTAGCGGGCGCGCTTTTGTGCTTTGCACTTCGCTGCGCGCCATGCGTGAAATCCACGCATTGCTTAAAGAAGCTTTTGTGCAACATGGCATGGAATTTCCGCTGATGATGCAGGGGGAAAGTTCTCGTAGCGAGTTGCTAGAGCGTTTCCGTAAACGCGGCAATGCGGTGCTGGTGGGTAGCCAAAGTTTTTGGGAGGGCGTGGACGTGCGTGGCGAAGCGCTTTCTTGCGTGATTATCGACAAACTCCCTTTTGCCCCGCCTGATGACCCTGTGCTGGCGGCGCGTATCGACAAAATGAATGAAGAAGGCAAAAACGCTTTTATGGAATATCAACTGCCTTACGCGGTGATTACGCTTAAGCAAGGCGCAGGGCGTTTAATTCGTGATGAAGCGGATAGCGGCGTGCTGATGATTTGCGATCCACGTTTGATTGCCAAGCCTTATGGTCGTCGCATTTGGCAAAGCTTGCCGCCGTTTAAACGCACACGCTTTTTGGCGGATGTGCAGGCTTTTTTTGAGAAAATGAAGAATTAGTTAGCGCTGGCGCAAAGGCTTAAGCAAGTCGGATAAGCCGTTATGATCTATCTCCTGCATCAGTTGCAGTAAACGACCAATCTCGCCGGGTGGAAACCCTTCACGCGCAAACCAATTCAGATAGTTGCCCGGTAAATCAGCAATGATGCGGCCTTTGTGTTTGCCGAAAGGCATTTCCACGCTGACCAGCTTTTTAAGGTCTTCGGGCTGCATATTAAATCCAGCCAGCTTTCCAAAGGCTTTGTTCAGCTAAATCTCGCCAATGCAAAGTTTGCTGACGTTTGCTCAGCACCGCTTCTAAAGTCACTTGAGTGATGATTTGCGGGTCAGTTTCATCTTGCATCACGCTGACCACAATAAAATGTTTTTCGCGATTTTGCGGCTTAATGGCCGTCCATTTGGAATGTAGTAATTTTTTTGAGCTAAGTGCCATGTTCAGCAATTGGGTTCAGGGTTTGATCAAACAGGCGCTCAGTTTATCAGCCAAAATATGTTTAAGCAGTTTTCTTGTTAAAATCCTCTGATGAAACCCAGCCCCATCATTATCCCCGAAAGTGAATACGTGCTCACCGCCATGCGCTCGCAGGGTGCGGGTGGGCAAAATGTGAACAAAGTATCTAGCGCGATTCATTTGCGCTTTGATATTCGCGTCTCATCACTCTCCTTGCCGCATCAATTGCGTTTGATGGCGCTACGCGATTCACGCATCACCTCAGATGGCGTCATTATTATTAAAGCCCAGCAGCACCGTAGCCAAGAGATGAATAAACAAGATGCCATTGAGCGACTTCATGCGCTGGTGAATAGTGTGGCAAAAGCGCCTGAAATCCGAAGGCCGACTCGCCCAACTTTAGGTTCGCAAAAAAGACGTTTAGCCAGTAAAAGCCAGCGCGGTGAAATCAAAGCCAATCGTACAAGGCTGGTCTGTGGCAAAATAGAGGCTGATTAACGCTGTAACTTTAGATATGCAAATTCTCGCCATCGACACCTCCACTGAATTTTTGTCATTAGCCTTGTGGCTAGATGGCCGTGTGTTGTCGCGCGATATTCATGCGGGGCAAACCCACTCACAGCAGATTTTACCTACCCTTCGCGAGTTGCTTGATGAAGCGCAAATTGAGTTAAAAGCGCTGGATGGCATTGCCTTTGGGGCTGGCCCTGGCTCTTTTACAGGTTTGCGTATTGCTTGCGGCGTGGCGCAAGGCTTGGCTTTTGGTGCTGATTTGCCAGTAGTGGCGGTGAGCACCTTGCAGGCCTTGGCGCAGCAAAGCGGCGCAGAAAAAGTGATTGCCTGCCTTGATGCCCGCATGGGCGAAATCTACCATGCGGCCTATCAGAAAAAAGACAGCGCAAAAAAGAATAGCGAATGGCTAGAAATCAGCGCGCCAGCACTCTTTAAACCCGAAGCAGCGCCCAAAATCACAGGCGGCGATTGGCTTGGAGTGGGCACGGGCTGGCTAGTGTACGGTGATGTTTTGCAAACCGTGTATGGCGAGCAATTGCGCGAAATGCCTAAGCCTGACCACAACTCGCACCCAAGCGCGATAGCCATTGCCGAACTTGCCTTGCCGACTTTTGAAGCAGGCTTGGCAAGGCCAGCGCACGAAGCCGCGCCATTTTATATTCGCAACAAAGTCGCGCTGAAAATGAGCGAACGGGTCAATCGCTAAGATGAACGCGCAACTCAAACCCGCCAACCTCAGCTTTAGAGAGATGCAAACATCGGATTTAGACGCGGTGATGCAAATCGAAACCGTGAACTTCCCATTCCCTTGGACGGCTGGTAATTTTAAAGACTCGATTACCTCAGGGCATGACTGTGTGGTGTTGCAAATGGATGACAGCATTATTGGTTACGCCATTTTGATGATGGTGTTGGATGAAGCGCATCTGCTTAATATCAGCGTTGCGCCTAGCCACAAAGGCCAAGGCTTGGGTCGCCATTTGCTAGACCATATGATGCAAATTGGCCGTGAAAAAGGCGGACTCAATATGTTTTTAGAAGTGCGTCCATCTAATATTGCCGCCATCACGCTGTATGAAAGCATCGGTTTTAACGAAATGGGCGTGCGTCCCGGCTACTACCCAGCGCACAATGGCCGCGAAAATGCCGTATTAATGGGAGTCGCGCTATGAGTTTAACCCGTGAAGATATATTGCGTGAATTAGAACTATTGCCTGTGTGGCGCTTAAATACGCCACTAGAAACGCTGGCGGCAGCACCGCTAGAAGCCAATCAGAAAGCGGCTCCCAGCGATGCCCCAATTGCACCATCAATTGAAGTTGTGGTTGAATCAGTGGTTGAAGTGCTTACTGAACAAAACATTGAGGCTAAGTTTGAAATTGAGCTTGCGCCAGAAATAGTGCTTGAAGCGAAAGAACTTGCGCCCCAAGCAGCAGAAGCGCAACCCCCCGCTTTGTCCGATGTTGCCAATATGGATTGGGCAGCACTCAAACAATTTGTGGAGGGCGCTGGTGATCAAAATGCCGATTGGGTATTTGTCGGCGATGTACCTAGCGATGGCAATGCTGGCGTTTTACTCGATAAAATGCTCATTGCCATTCAGCTACAGCGTGGCA
>JBMSSY010000104.1:0-5405 GCA_049424605.1 Candidatus Methylopumilus sp. | reverse complement strand
TCGGGGCGAAATGCCTGTGTTAGGCACCACGCTCAGGGAGGGAAGCGTGGGATAGTGACTTGAGTATTCAACATCACCATCATGGAAAGTCAGACTCACAATACTTGAGCAAAGTTCCGGGTTATTTAATATTATTTAAGCTGTTCTCGAACTGGCGACGACCTGCGATAATCTCGTCATGACAACATCAAACACACCGCAAGATTCCCTCCTCTCAGGACTCAACGATAAGCAGTTAGAAGCGGTCACCTTACCGCATCAGTCGGCGCTGATTTTAGCGGGCGCTGGCAGTGGTAAAACCCGCGTGCTCACCACGCGTATTGCTTGGTTGATTCAAACAGGGCAGGTGTCGCCCACAGGCTTATTAGCGGTAACGTTTACTAACAAAGCAGCCAAAGAGATGCTGACGCGGCTTACTGCAATGTTGCCGATTAATACCCGTGGTATGTGGGTTGGCACTTTTCATGGCCTTTGCAATCGCTTACTTAGAGCGCATCACCGCGAGGCTTTGTTGCCTGCGACTTTTCAGATTTTAGATACGGCTGATCAGCTTTCTGCCATCAAACGCCTGATGAAGGTGATGAATGTGGATGATGAGAAATTCCCGCCCAAGCAGGTGATGGGCTATATCAATAGTTGTAAAGAGGAAGGTTTGCGCGCCAACAGCGTGGATGCTTACGACCCGCACTCACAGCGCATGCGTGAGATTTTTGAAGAGTACGATAAGCAATGCCAGCGCGAAGGCGTGGTGGACTTTGCGGAGTTGTTGTTGCGTTGCTACGAGCTTTTAAGTCGCGACAGCAATATACGCCAGCACTACCAAACACGCTTTAAATATATCTTGGTCGATGAGTTTCAAGACACCAATAAACTGCAATATATGTGGCTCAAGCTGTTTGCTGGCATGGGTAAAGAAGAACCCAATAACTGCATTTTTGCAGTGGGCGATGATGACCAATCCATTTATGCTTTCCGCGGCGCCCGAGTTGGCAATATGCGCGACTTTGAAGTGGATTTTAAAGTCCAAAACATCGTTAAACTAGAAGAAAACTACCGTTCGCACAGTAATATTTTGGATGCGGCTAATGCCATTATCAGCAACAACAAAAATCGCCTAGGTAAAAATCTATGGACCTCGGCTGGCAAGGGTGAGCCTGTGCGCGTTTATCAGGCGTATAACGATATTGATGAAGCCAGCTTTATTGTCGATGAAGTCAAAATGCTGCATCAAGACGGCTGGGCGCTCAATGATATCGCCCTGCTCTACCGCTCTAATGCGCAATCTCGCGTGATTGAGCATGCTTTATTTTCCAACAATATTCCCTATCGTGTTTATGGCGGTCTGCGCTTTTTTGAACGTGCCGAAATCAAACATGCGATGGCCTATTTGCGCCTAATCAATAATCCAGAAGATGATGTTGCGCTGTTGCGAGTGATTAACTTTCCCACCCGTGGCATTGGTGCGCGCAGCTTGGAGCAACTGCAAGAGTCAGCGCGGGCGCAGAGTTGTAGCTTGTGGCAAGCCGCGATTAACAAAGTGGGCAATGGTCGCCCTGGCAAAGGGTTAGAAGGCTTTGTGGCGCTGATTAAGCAAATGCAAGACGATGCTAAAGGCTTAACACTGACTGAGATGACTGAAATCGCCACCACCATGTCTGGCCTGAAAAATTTCTATCAGCTAGAAAAAGAAGGTGAAGACCGCATCGCCAACTTGGATGAGTTAATCAACGCGGCTGTCAGCTTTATGAATAACAATGGCGATGCGCTGGAAGATAATAGCAACGGCCTGACCGAGTTCTTAACCCATGCCAGCCTTGAGGCAGGCGAGCATCAAGCCGATGTGGGATCAGATGCCTTGCAACTGATGACGGTCCATGCCGCCAAGGGCTTAGAGTTTAAGGCCGTGTTTATTAGCGGCTTGGAAGAAGGCTTGTGCCCACACGAAAACAGCTTATACGAAAATAATGGCTTAGAAGAAGAGCGCCGTTTGATGTATGTAGCGGTCACGCGCGCCAGACAAAGGCTGTACTTAAGCCATGCGCAAAGCCGTATGTTGCACGGGCAAATACGCTACGGTATTGCCTCGCGCTTTTTAGATGAAATTCCCGATGCTTTGTTAAAACGCTTAAACAGCAAACAAGCTTCCAAACCAAGCATGTCCAGCCACTATGACAACCAGTATCAGCACAGCCCAACAGCCAGCAGTAACGAACAAAAATCAGCCATGCCTTGGAAAATAGGCCAAGCAGTGACACATGCTAAATTTGGGCAAGGCGTTGTGGTGAGTTACGAGGGCAATGCCAGCGATATGCGCATTCAAATCAACTTTGGGCGCGAAGGCCTGAAATGGCTGGCGATGGAATATGCAAAACTAGAGCAAGCTTAAGCAGGCACTAGTTTTGCAGGGTGCAAGTGCTAAGCCAGCGCTTAGCTAACGAAGTCTTCACCTTTTTTGTAATACATAGATAAGAAGCTGAAATACTGAATTGAGAACAAAAACGCGGTGGCCATTAAGGATACAAACATCACCAGCAACATGCCCAAAAAGGCCGCCAGCCCTTTGGCAAAAATCGCAATAATGCCAATCAGCAAGCCTAACACCAACATAATCACCACCACTGCCAAGGTTAAAGTCACCCATGCGGTAATCAATGCCGTAATGTTATGTAGCGCCGCCCAAACGCTATGCACAATAGATTTAGGCACTGAATATTGATGGTAAGAAATTAATAAAGGTGAATACCAAGTAGCCAATAACAATGGCACTTGCAACACCAGCAATTTAAGCATCAACCACCAAAAGCCAATCGGCATTACTTCTTTATCTATTTGCTGAATATCAAGCGCCTGAATATCCGCCTCGGTAAAAGCAATCATCATTAAGCGATAAATGAAAAAAACAACGCCAAGAAAGACTAATTGTTTTGCATGCGGTTTTACACGATGAAACACCTCCGTCACTGCGGTGGCTCTTTCTGCATGCGTTTCACGGCAAACGCCTATCACCAACGAAGTGAATATAGGCCAGCTAAAAGTTAAGGACAGCCCTAATAAACCAACAATAAATAAGACAAAAATTGAGCCGTGCGCTTCATTAATTTTTTCGATAATTCCCAGCAAGAGAATAGGCAAGAACTGAAAAAACACAAGATACATAGAAGACAAACCCATCCATTTGGCAGGATGTTGTTTAAACAAAGTCAAACTGTCTGTCACCCAGCTCAATCCGAGCTGCACTTTTGATCTAAACGTCATATTTTTCCCAATTTCTAATCCATTAAACCCACATTGCTGAGATTTCAGCTTGATGCGTGATGCTCCATTGTAATATTTTCTGAAAGTGTTGCGGGTCTTTCGCATGGGTTAATTCACCCGCTTGAGGATAATGCTTGTCCTTTAAGCGAGATAACCAAAAACGCAAGGCGGCAATCGGCAACATATTCGGCCATGCTAAGCGCTCAGCCTCGGTAAAAGGTCGCACCGCATGATAAGCCTGTAATAAAGCAACGACTCGCTTGGCATCTAAAGCGCCATCGGCATTGACACACCAATCATTTACCGCAATCGCCACATCATAAAGATAAGCCCCGCGACAAGCATAGTAAAAATCAATCACGCCGCCAATTTTGTCACCATCAAACAACACATTATCACGGAACAAATCCGCATGAATCACGCCTTGCGGCAAAGCTTGTATATCTAGGCCAGACTCTATTTGCATGGCTTGAGTCAGCATGGCTTGGTCATCGGCATTTAATAAAGCAAATACCTTTTTGGCTGTGGCTTCGCGCCAAACCACATCTCGCGTATCCTGATTGCGGCCTGTAAAGCTAGCGCCAGCAACATGCATATTGGCAAGCACTTTACCCAGTTCTGCACACTGCGCCACTGAAGGCTCGCTAATATCGCGACCACGCAAACAAGTCACTAATGCGGCTGGCTTGCCATTTAACTCATCTAATTGCACACCATCCAAACGCATCACTGGGTGCGGACATGGCACGCCGCGCTCGGCTAGATGCGTCATCAAACTGAGAAAATAAGGCAGTTCATCTGCGCTATGCTCTTCAAACAAGGTCAATACATATCGACCTGTGCTGGTAGTCACAAAATAATTGGTATTTGAAATACCTGAGGCAATGCCTTGCAACTCCAGCAAAGTGCCTAATGGATAGGCGCTGAGCCAAGGCTTTAGTTCATCAACAGAGACGGTGGTGAATACGGACATAACAACTTTAAGTTAATTGGCGCCTGCAATTAAGACCAGGGCTGCGCTATTGGCACAAAATTTAGAATCTAAAAATCACCCATTTAGGAATCACTAAAGGTGCGGCAGGGCCGTCAAATCTTGACCATCCACCATCTTGATCTTGCTTCATTAAGTAATAAGGTGTGCCGTGAGAGGGGGTGATTTTTTGCATATAAAGCTCACCATGCATGCGGTATTCTTCTACGGTGGTTTCGCCTTTTTTGACGATGGTAATTTCTGGCTCATCCGCTGGATTCGCCTCTATTACCGTAGGCGGTGGCAAGGCTTCTGGCAAAGGCTCTAAATCAGCAGGAACTGGTTTTTTATCTGCTGCTTGAGCAGTCAGCATCGTGACTGGTAAAGCCAACAAGACAAGCAAAAACAAATGATGAAGACGCATATTATTCCCGCGTTTAATTAGCAAAAATTTAGATAATCCCATTCTATCAAAAAGCCATGCTTGTCGGTAAAGCGTTTTCATCCTACAAGTAAAGCTGGGTCTTGCGTTCGGCGGCTGAAGGTTCAAAACCACGAGTTTCATAGTGTTTGAATATCGCTGCAACCACTTGGTGGGGGTCATCAATCAGTTGAATAATCTCCATATCAACCGCATCAATCATGCCTTCTGCAATCAAGGTCTGACGGAACCAATCCACCAAGCCACCCCAGAATTTTGTGCCGACCAAAATAATCGGAATGCGCCGCGATTTGCCAGTTTGGATTAATGTCATGGCTTCTAACAACTCGTCCAAAGTGCCAAAACCACCTGGCATCACCACATAAGCCGAAGCGTATTTAACAAACATCACTTTACGCATAAAGAAATGCTTAAAGTCCAAACTAATCTCTTGATATGGGTTGCTTGTTTGCTCGTGCGGCAATTTGATATTCAGACCAACACTGGGCGAACGTCCTGGAAAGGCGCCTTTATTAGCCGCTTCCATAATGCCAGGCCCGCCACCTGAGATCACACTAAATCCTGCATCAGACAATAATCGTGCAATTTCTTCAGTCAGCTTATAATCGGCATGCTCAGGCTTAGTTCTGGCACTCCCAAAAATCGAAACTGCGGGGGTGATTTCTTTCAGGCTTTCCGTAGCATCGACGAATTCTGCCATAATCTCGAATACGTGCCATGATTCATGCGCTGTTTGGT
>JBMSSY010000103.1:0-5424 GCA_049424605.1 Candidatus Methylopumilus sp. | reverse complement strand
GCACGCCTGAGCAAATGCTGCGCTCTTTGCAAAAAATTGCCCTGCTACCCGCAGAAACCTTGGTGTATTGCGCCCATGAATATACTGAGCATAATTTGCAATTTGCAAAATCCGTAGAAAAAAATAATGCAGATTTAAACAAAAGAATACTCGCCGCACACGCTACTAGAGCGGCTGGATTAGCCACTATCCCAAGTTCAATTGGACTGGAACTCGCCACCAACCCATTTTTACGATGTGATTCAACTGAGATTCGCCAAACATTAGCCATGCAACAGGCTGATACAGTTGAGGTTTTTGCAAGACTCAGGCAGATGCGAAATCAGTTCTGATTAGCCATTTTGCACAGCGGATTTAGCGGTATTTTTGCTTGACGACAAGCCGCCTGTTTCGCTACTATCACAGGCCGTTTGCGGCTAATTTCAAGCCTTCTAGAAAGTGTTCATGCTCAATCAATTCACACTCAAATTTATATTGCTTTCACTGCTGCTGTTAATCCCTCATGCACAAGCTGAAACCAATGTAGAGGGTGATTACATTGTGATTCTAGACAACAACACGCCAAACAGAGAAGCGCTAGACCCAAGCTTTAACATCACCCCGAATACGCAATTAGACCCTGTACTTAACTACCTTCCTGATGCAATCAGCAACCAAGCGCCAGCCAATATCGACAAAAGCGCGCCAGACCTGCGTCAACGCATTATTAGTGGTTACAACATGCCAGACATTGATTCTGCCTACACAGGCACCCATGAGGCTTGGTACGCCTCTCGCCCTGATTATGTGAAACGCATGATAGGTCGAAGTCAGCGTTATTTGTACCATATTGTGGTTGAGGTAGAAAAACGCGGCATGCCTAGCGAAATCGCACTTTTACCGATGGTAGAAAGTGCGTTTAATCCAGTCGCCAGCTCACGCTCCAAAGCTTCTGGAATTTGGCAGTTTATGCCAGCCACAGGCAAAAACTTTGGTCTCAAGCAAGATTGGTGGGTGGATAACCGACGTGATGTCACCGCCGCGACTAACGCCGCGCTGACTTATCTACAAAAATTGCATGGTATGTTCGGTAGCTGGGATTTAGCACTGGCGGCATACAATGCCGGTGAAGGCACGGTACAGCGCGCCATAGACCGCAATATCAGAAAAGGTCTGCCTACAGATTACGCTAGCTTGTCACTGCCCGAGGAAACCAAAAACTACGTTCCCAAACTCCAAGCCATTAAAAACATTATGAAACAGCCTGAGAGTTACGGACTGAATATTGACGCCATTCCCAATCGCCCATACTTTACCAAAGTGATTGCGCCAGAACAGATTGATGCCAAACTAGCCGCTAGTCTTGCTGAGATTTCTTATGATGAGTTTGTATCGCTTAATCCAGAGTACAACCGCCCTGTGATTACCGAAACTGGCAATGCCCATGAAATTTTATTACCCGTTTCAGCCGCCAACACGTTCAAAACCAATTTGGCAAATTACGATAAACCGCTAGTGAGTTGGCAAACATACCATGCCAAACGTGGTGAGCGTATGGATAAAATTGCACAAAAATTTGGGATTAATGTCGCGCAATTACGTGACATTAACGACATCCCCAATGGCAAGAAACTCAATGGTGCGCAAGCTATTCTGGTGCCAAACAGCGCGAAAAATCCCGACGATACTCCCATCGACACCAGCACCACTCAACCAAGCACGGTAGATGACAATGTTGGCAACAATCAATCACATAAAAAGACGGGGAAGAAACAAAATACAAAAACCGCGGTCACACACAGCGGTAATAAAAAAGCAAACTCAACAGCAAGAGCAGGCAAAAAAACAAGTAAGCACAAGGCGGCAAAGCCCTAGAAAACTCTAGTTAAGCGCTAAACAAGTTAAAACGCTCTATTTTTAAGGCAACCGAATGCAGCCTCAATTCATTAAAACCATATTGACGTACTTATTAAGCGCTTTGTTAGCAAGCATGCTGGTCAGTTGTGGCGAGCAGAAAAATCAAGCAGCGCTCAATTTCAACCAAAGCTACCCTGCAGAATCTGGTGGCACCTTGGTCGATGCGCTATCTGGCGAACCCAGCGGACTCATTGCCATGATTGCAGGCGAATCCTCTGCCTCTGCCATCGCCTCCAATATCTTCAACAGCCTTTTAAAATACGACAAAAATCTAGAATTAACTGGTGAGCTAGCGCAGTCTTGGGAAGTTTCAGCCGACCAGAAAAGCATCACTTTTCATCTCAAACCCAACTTAAAATGGGCAGATGGTCAGCCACTGACCAGTGCAGATGTATTATTTACTTGGCAAACCGTTACCGATGACCACACACGATCACCTTATGGCGCTGACTACAAATTAGTAAAAAAAGCTGAAACGCCTGACCCCAACACCTTTAAAGTGACCTACGCACAACCTTATGCGCCAGCTTTAGATTCTTGGTCTGGCCTGCATATTCTTCCTAAGCATTTGCTACAAGGCCAAGATATCAATAACACCGCTTTTGCCCGTCATCCAGTTGGTAGTCATTATTACCAACTGGATCAATGGAAAAAAGGCGAAAGCATTAGCTTAAAGCGCAATCCTAATGCGACTCAAGGCCAAGCTAAGATTGACCGTTTGGTCTCTCGCATTATCCCCGACCGCGCAGCCCAGTTCTTAGAGCTAATGGCTGACAATATTGATTCCATGAGCCTCAACTCCATCCAATACGCTCGTATTTTTCCATCGCGCCCAGATTTGACTGCCAAAATTGCGCAATACAAAGAGCTGGGTAATAGCTATACCTATCTGGGCTTTAACTTAAAACGCAAACCCTTTGATGATGTTCGCGTCAGGCAAGCCATTAACTACGCGATTGATAAACAAGAAATCATTGATGGCGTATTGCTAGGCTTGGGCCTGCCAGTGGCATCCCCATACAAACCCGGCACGCGCTGGAGCAATCCTAAACTCCAACCCTACCCTTACGATCCGCAAAAAGCGATTGCCTTGCTTAAAGAGGCTGGCTTTGAAGATCATGACCACGATGGCATCTTAGATAAAGATGGAAAACCGTTAAGTTTTGAAATTCTCACCAATCAAAACAAAGAGCGCGAAATGAGCGCGGTATTAGTTCAGCGCCGTTTAAAAGAAATCGGCATTGATGTGAAAATTCGCGTGGTGGAATGGGCAACCTTTATTAGCCGCTTTATTAAAACAGGCGACTTTAATGTTGTCTTGCTGGGCTGGGGCTTAGGTTTAGAGCCAGATCAATTTAATATCTGGCATTCCTCACAGCAAGCGCCGGGCCAGTTTAATTTTATTGGCTATCACAATCCTAAAGTCGATAAGCTATTAGAAGCTGGTCGATTAGAACTAAATCCGGACAAGCGCATGAAAATCTATCACCAGTTTGCAGAAATCTTATTGCAAGACAGCCCTGTGGTTTACCTGTTTGCTGGCTATGGATTACCTGCCATTCATAAACGCGTTAAAGGCATTGATGACCCTGCGCCACCTGCTGGCATCGCCCATAACGCTTATGATTGGTACATTCCTCAAGCGCTGAGACGCAATGAAATGAGTGCGGAGTAATCATGCTTAAATATCTACTAAACCGCTTATTTTGGATGGTGCCCATGCTGGTTGGCATCAGCCTTATTTCCTTTTTGATTATGCATTTAGCCCCTGGCGATATTACCGCCACCGAAGCGAGCTTTAACCCCAAAACTAGCGAGGAATCTCGCCAAAAACTACGTGAGCTCTACAATCTGGATAAACCTGTGATTGTGCAATACGGCTTGTGGCTAAAACGCATGTCCACATTAGATTTTGGTCACTCATTCGCCAGCCATCAAAGCCCTGTGTTTTGGCAAGAAACTGATAAAGAAGGCAATGTCAGCAAGGGCATGATACAAGAAGCACTCCCTATCACCTTGTTAATCAATGTCTTAAGCTTGGCACTGATTATCGTGATTGCTTTGCCGCTGGGCGTGATTTCAGCGCTCACCCAAAACAAACTACCAGATCGATCGATTACCATTTTTGTGTTTATTGGCTTTGCCATTCCCAGCTTTTGGTTAGCGCTAATGCTGATGTACTGGACGGGGGTAAGCCACAACTGGCTCCCGATTTCAGGGCTACACAGTTTAGGCGCAGAAAAGCTTTCTTACTTAGCTCAAATTCTAGATACGCTAAAACACCTAACTTTACCCATTTTTATCTCAGGCTTGACTGGCCTTGCTGGCATTTCACTGTTTGTGCGTAACGGCATGCTAGACGTGTTGCATCAAGACTACATCACCACTGCACGCGCCAAAGGCTTGCCTGAAAACACGGTGGTGTATAAACACGCACTTCGCAACGCCCTACTTCCACTGATTACCATTTTTGGCCTTTCTATCCCGGGCTTAATTGGTGGCTCAGTCATTGCGGAGTCTATTTTTGCAATTCCAGGCATGGGTAAACTTTTTTACGATGCGGTATTAATGCGAGATTTTCCAGTGATTATGGGGATTTTAACCATAGGCTCGGCGCTCACCCTGATAGGCAATCTACTGGCTGACTTGGCCTATGCTTGGGCCGATCCACGAGTACGCAAAGGGGTGGTGCAATGAAGGCTATACTGAAAAACCCATTAGCGCTCGCTGGCTTGATTATTATCGCCATCATGGCGATGCTGGCGATCTTCGCGCCAGTGATAGCACCTTTTGATCCAGATGCTATCAATGTTAAAAATATCCTACTACCTCCCTCATCTACACATTGGATGGGCACAGACGGCCTTGGTCGTGATGTCTATTCACGCATGCTATTTGGTGGACGTATATCGCTATTAGTTGGCATCGTAGCGGTAGGTATTGCCACGCTCATTGGCATTGTCCTAGGCGCCTTAGCTGGCTTCTACCGTGGCTGGGTAGACACCGTCATTATGCGCTTAGTGGATATCATGCTTTCCATCCCTACTTTTTTCTTAATTCTGGCCGTGATTGCCTTTTTAACCCCCTCCATTTGGAACATTATGATTGTGATAGGCCTCACTTCATGGATGGGCGTCACACGGCTTGTGCGCGCTGAGTTTTTAAGCTTGGCTCATCGCGAGTTCGTTCTTGCATCACAAACATTGGGAGCTAAAGACAGCCGCCTTATTTTCAAACAACTACTCCCCAACAGCCTGACACCGATTATTGTCAGCTCAGTGTTAGGGATTGCAAGTGCTGTATTGGTTGAGTCTGGCTTAAGCTTCTTGGGGCTTGGGGTACAAGCGCCACAAGCTTCTTGGGGCAATATTCTGACCGATGGCAAGGAATACATCGAATTTGCTTGGTGGCTATCTCTGTTTCCTGGGCTTGCCATATTAATGACCGTGATGGGTTATAATTTGCTCGGTGAGGGTCTGCGCGATGCGCTAGACCCCAGAACTTCGAATAACAAATAGAAATTTTGAC
>JBMSSY010000102.1:0-5626 GCA_049424605.1 Candidatus Methylopumilus sp. | reverse complement strand
GGATACCATTGTATCGCCATAAATTTCCTTTAATATTTCCATTAACTTTGTCGACAGCGCTTCGCCATGCTCTGCGCACTGTCTGTGGCTCACGCTCTTGTCATTGCAGACATTGAGTAAGCTTGTCTATTAGGAATAGGCAGGCATTCTAACATTTCAGGCTATAGCCGCGTTTTATTATTCAAAGGATGCCGCATCAGTTAAAATACGCCCATGACGTTAATTCCTGAAATTAAGCCGCATCAGTCCATCGCCTTGCTACAAGCGCTTCATATCCTGACGCGTGACGGCAAACTTAACCAAGACACACGCCGCAAGCTCAAGCAGGTGTATCACCTTTATCACTTTATTGAGCCTTTGCTTACTGAGTTGATGGAAGAAAACGACGATATCACGCTGGTTGATCATGGCGCGGGCAAGTCTTACTTAGGCTTTATTCTGTACGACTTATTTATGAAGCAACATCAATCAGGCCGTGTTGTGGGCATTGAAACGCGCGAAGAGTTAGTGCAAAAATCTAAAGCGCTAGCCGAACAATTGCATTTTGATCGTATGGACTTTCATCATTTAAGCGTTGAGCAGTCTATGACCTCGCCTTTGTTGCCTGAGCAGGTAGAAATCGTGACGGCTTTACACGCCTGCAATACCGCCACGGATGACGCGATTCGTTTTGGTTTAAAAAAACAAGCCAAGTTTATGGTGCTGGTGCCTTGCTGTCAGGCCGAGGTGGCGGAAGTGTTACGCAAACACAAGAATGCGTCTTTTAGCAAAACGCCTTTGTCTGAAATCTGGCGGCATCCTATACATACCCGCGAATTTGGCAGTCAAATTACCAATGTGTTGCGCTGCTTGCAGCTAGAAGCGCATGGTTATCAAGTCACGGTGACCGAGCTGGTGGGCTGGGAGCATTCGATGAAAAATGAGCTGATTATTGCGCGTTACAAAAATAGCCCGCGTAAAAATGCCCAAGTGCGTTTAAGCCAAATTCTGCAAACACTGAACTTGGAAGAACTGCATACACGCTTTGCTTAAGTGTCAGTGAATTTCCCCATGAATCCCGCACAAGACTCCATCGCCCAGCTTAACCAAGCGCTCGCTACTTGTATGCTGGCAGACCGCCATGGTTTGCGCCGCAAAATACGAGATGTGGTGGATTTGCAAAAAGCCATACAGCGTTCTCCCGATGCTAAAGCCAGCCAAAAAGCCGATAGGCTGTTGGCTGAAATTGTGCAGAAAATCTCAGCTTCACATCAGCAATATCAAGCCCGTTTAAATGCATTGCCTAAGCCTGAGTACGAGCTTGATTTACCTGTGACAGCGCGTAAGGATGAAATCAAAGCGGCAATTGCCCAGCATCAAGTAGTGATTGTATGCGGTGAAACTGGCTCTGGCAAAACAACACAATTGCCTAAAATTTGTTTAGAACTTGGCCGCGGCGTGAGCGGCTTGATTGGCCATACTCAGCCACGCCGTATTGCCGCACGTTCGGTGGCAAGCCGTATCGCACAAGAGCTTAAATCGCCCTTGGGCGAAGTGGTGGGCTACAAAGTACGCTTTAACGACAAGCTTTCAGCCTCCAGCTATATCAAGCTGATGACCGATGGTATTTTGCTGGCAGAAACGCAAGGCGACCACTTTTTAAATGCCTATGACACCATCATTATTGATGAGGCGCATGAGCGTAGTCTCAATATTGATTTTTTACTGGGTTATCTGAAGCAGTTATTAGTCAAACGACCTGATTTAAAAGTGATTGTGACCTCAGCGACCATTGATGCAGATAGGTTTTCCAAGCATTTTGATGGTGCGCCAGTGATTGAGGTTTCTGGACGCACTTACCCTGTTGAAATTCGCTATCGTCCCTTAGGCAAAGCTGGCTACACCGCGCAAACGGTGGAAGAAGAGATTATTGAAGATGACGATAATTTATTTGGCATTAAGCGCAAAGGCAAGACCGAAGCGCGCTGGCTAGAAGAAGATGATGCGGAAGAAGCTATTGAAGAAGCGATTTTAGACGCGGCGGATGATTTGCTACGTCAGGGCGATGGCGATATTTTAGTGTTCTTGCCGGGTGAGCGCGAGATTCGCGATGTTGCTGAGCATTTAAGAAAATACCAAGGGCGTTCTGCCAAGTTGCGACATATTGAAGTCCTGCCACTATTTGCAAGGCTTTCGATTGAAGATCAGCAAAAAATCTTCCGCACCACGGGGACGCGCCGCATTGTGCTTGCCACTAATGTGGCAGAAACCTCACTAACAGTGCCCGGCATTAAATACGTGATTGACGCGGGTTTGGCGAGGGTGAACCGCTATAGTAGTCGCGCAAAAGTTGAGCAATTGCAGATTGAGAAAATTAGTCAGGCAGCGGCTAAGCAAAGAGCAGGGCGATGTGGACGTGTTTCTAATGGTATTTGTATCAGGCTTTATGACGAGCAAGATTTTAACAGTCGCCCAGCTTTTACCGACCCTGAAATTCTGCGTAGCTCATTAGCCTCAGTGATTTTGCGCATGGCGGCTTTGCGTCTTGGCGATATTAGCCAGTTCCCATTTATCGAAGCGCCTTCCTCACGACTAATAGCCGATGGTTACTTGCTTTTGCAGGAGCTAGGCGCGGTTGATGTCAACCGTGAAATTACTGAGCTAGGCAAACAACTCGCCCGTTTACCGCTGGATCCGCGTGTTGGGCGCATGATTTTGGCGGCTAAACAAGAAGGCGTGTTGCGTGAGATTTTGATTATCGCCAGCGCCCTCAGCATACAAGACCCTCGCGAAAGGCCAATGGAAAAGCGCGAAGCCGCTGACCAAGCCCATGCTAAGTTTGCCGATGAGCGTTCAGATTTTTTAAGTTTTCTCAAGCTGTGGAATTTTTACGATGAAGCGTTGAATACCAAAAAATCGAATAAAGATTTATTGGCTAAATGTCATCAAAACTTTTTGTCTTTTTTACGCTTAAAAGAGTGGCGCGAGTTGCACGGGCAAATTCGTGAAATCGCTGAAGAGCTTGATTTAAAGCCTAATAAAGAAGAAGCAGATGTAGACAAACACTATGACCAAATCCATCGTGCTTTGCTGTCAGGTTTGCTGGGCAATATCGGGTTTAAAGATGGTGAAGCCGATAGTTATCTAGGCGCACGCGGTATTCGTTTTACTATTGCGCCGGGTTCAGCGCTCAAAAAGACGCGGCCTAAATGGGTGATGGCTTCTGAGTTGATGGAAACCAGCAAGCTTTATGCACGCTGTGTTGCCAAGATAGACCCCGATTGGATAGAGCCGCTGGCGCGTAATTTGACGCAAAGCCATTACAGCGATCCGCGTTGGGATAGAAAGCTGGCGCAAGTCTCGGCTTGGGAGCGGGTCAGTTTGTATGGCTTGACCATTATCCCTAAACGTCGTGTGCATTACGGCCCGATAGACCCGCAACAATCACGCGAGATTTTTGTGCGTGAAGCCTTGGCGAATATGGAGTTTGATACCCGTGCGCCGTTTTTTGAGGCCAATCGTCATTTGATTGCACAGATTGAAGAGCTAGAACACAAGGCGCGGCGCCAAGATGTGTTGGTGGATGAACATACCTTGTTTGCTTTTTACGACAATATTATTCCGCAAGGCATTTATAACGGCGCCAGCTTTGAGCATTGGCGCAAAGAGGCGGAAGCCTCCGTGCCGCGTTTACTCTATCTCACCAAAGATGCTTTGATGCGACATGGTGCAGCTGGGGTGACTGAAGCGCAGTTCCCTGAAACTTTTGTGATGGACGGCGTTACGCTGACGCTCAAATACCGCTTTGAGCCGGGGCATCCGCTGGACGGCGTGACAGCCACCGTGCCGCTAGCCTTGCTTAACCAGCTTAAGCCCACGCAAGCTGAATGGCTGGTGCCGGGCATGATACGAGAAAAGCTGACTGCTTTAGTGAAAGCGCTGCCTAAAGCCTTGCGCCGTGTTTGTGTGCCTGTGCCTGATTTTGTGACGGGCTTTTTAGAGCACGCCCAGCATGAGCAAGCTATTCTGCCAGCTTTAGTAGATTATATTCATCAAAAAACCACCTTAAAATTAAGTGTGGCGGATTTTGATTTAAGTGCTTTAACCGACCACTTGCTGATGAATTTTAGTGTGGTCGATGAAAAAGGCCGTGAGCTAGGCATGGGTCGCGATTGGAATGCATTAAAAGCTCAATTAGGGAGCGCCGCCCAGCTCACGTTTAGAAGTAGCTCGCCTAGCATAGAAAAAACAGGCCTTAAGCAATGGGATTTTGGCGACTTGCCCAAAACCTTGACCTTTAGCAAAGAGGGGCATCAACTCACTGGCTATCCAGCCTTAGAAGATCATCAAGATTGCGTAGCGGTTAAACTATTTGATACCGAAACAATGGCGCAAAAGGCGCATAGAATGGGCGTGTGCAGGCTGATGCGTTTGGAATTAAAAGAGCAGATGAAGCAGCTTGAAAAAGGCTTGCCGCAATTTAACCAATACGCGCTGCTATTGCGCAATCTGATTGCCCCTGATGATTTGCGTGAAGATATGCTACTGGCTATTAGTGACCGTGCGTTTATTGGCGAGGATGATTTGCCGAGAAGCAATGCCGAGTTTATGACACTTAAACAGCGCGCCAGAACACGTTTGCCTGCGGTGGTTGATTCTGCTTCAAGGCTGGCTGGCGCTATTGCTCAAGAATACCTTGCCCTCACGCAAAAGCTAAATACTTTGCCGCCCAATATGGCGCGCATTAAGAAAGAGGTTGAAGAGCAATTAGCTTGCTTGTTACCTAAAAAGTTCTTTAGCCTAACGCCTTGGGAGCGCTTGCAACATCTGCCGCGTTATCTTAAAGCCTTGAAACTGCGGCTTGATAAATACCCAAGTGCGATTGAGCGTGATACTCGTAGTGCGCAAAACGTGCAAATAGTGTGGCAGCGTTGGCAAGATAAAGTCAGCAGTTTGCGCAAAGCCAACTTGGAAGTGAGTGAGGCTTTGGCTGACTACCGATGGCTGATAGAAGAGCTGAGAGTGTCTTTGTTTGCGCAAGAGTTAAAAACACCGTTCCCTGTTTCAGCGAAACGGCTGGATAAGATTTGGGATGATTTGAAATAGCCTTAAATCCGCATCATTTCATTTCTAATCGCTGTTTCATCCAAACCTTTACCTATCAATACTAGCCGAGAAATCGGCTTTTCTTCTTTCCAGCCTGTGAGCATGGTTGGTGTGTAGAGCGTTTTGTGGACGGCATGCACCGCGATAGGGTCTGCTTGGTCATCGGCATGGATAATTCCTTTGAGGCGCAAGAGTTGTTCGCCATGAGTGGCACACAGCCATGCCAGCTTTGGCTCTAGCTGTTCATAGCTAAGTGGCATGGGAAGCGCAATGGTAAAGCTGCTAATGCCGTCCTCGTGCGCTATATTAAAAAACCCTGTATTAAAAAGCCCTGTGCTTTTTTTAGTGGGCGCGCGCAACCAGCGCTCAGGCTTGGCTTGTTGGCTCAGGCTGTCAAACAAACCTATATCGATGAGTTGGCTTGGGTCAATTTCGCCTTGCACCACTTGGTATTGGCTGGCACCCGAGTTGATTTCACTGAGTGCTGTTTTTAAAGCGTCGATTTGTTTAGTTGAAAAAGATACGCCGTCTAACTTCGCTG
>JBMSSY010000101.1:0-5656 GCA_049424605.1 Candidatus Methylopumilus sp. | reverse complement strand
GATACATCATGTGGACTAAACCAGCTGCTACTGAAATGCGTTTCGGTTTTGAAGTAACAATGTACGTTTGCAATCGCTAAGATTGTAAAATGCTACACGCAATCTTAATGATTGCAGGGCTGGGTTACTTTAAAAGTAACCCAGTTTCATATCTACCATCCTCATTAAAGAAGAATTTATGCACATTCATGTTTTAGGCGCTGGCGCTGGTGGTGGTTTTCCACAGTGGAATTGCAATTGTTTCAATTGCGATGGACTGCGTAAAGGTACTATCAAAGCTACAAAACGTACTCAATCCTCAATTTGTGTGAGTGGAGACGGGGTTAATTGGGTGTTGTTTAATGCTTCGCCAGATGTGCTTCAGCAAATTCAAGCGTTTGCCCCATTACAGCCAGGCCGTGCGATTCGCGATAGCGGTATTGTCGGAATCGTGTTGATTGATGCGCAAATTGACCATACCACTGGCCTTTTGATGTTGCGTGAAGGTCAAGTTAAGCGTGAAATTTACTGTACCGATATGGTTTATCAAGACTTAAGTACAGGTAATCCATTGCTTAATATTCTTGGTCACTACTGTGGCATCAACCATCATCAAGTGCCAACTGATGGCAAAACTTCATTTGAAGTGGCAGGTGCGAATAATCTTAGATTTACCGCCGTCGCTTTAAAGAGCGCTGCACCGCCATACTCACCACATCGTAACGACCCGCATCCTGGCGACACCATAGGCGTGTTGATTGAAGAAATCAGCACAGGCAAAAAATGCTGGTATTCACCTGGGCTTGCTGAAATTGAGCCACATTTACCTGCACTGATGAATCAGGCAGATTGCATTATGGTGGATGGTACTTTCTGGACGAATACAGAAATGATTGATATGGGCTTGATGACCAAAACAGCGCGTAGCATTGGTCATAATCCGCAATCAGGCGAAGGCGGCATGATAGAGCAGCTTGATAAATTTAATGCCGACAGAAAAGTATTAATTCACATCAACAATACCAACCCAATTTTAAGAGACGATTCCGCAGAGCGCGCTGTGCTGACTGAGCACGGTATTGAAGTCGCTTATGACGGCATGGACATTATTCTTTAGGAGAGCCATATGAATGCAATAGCTGATAACAACCTACCTTGGACACGTGAAGAATTTGAAGAAAAGTTACGTCAAAAAGGCCAAGGCTATCATATTTATCACCCTATCCATGTGGCGATGTATGAAGGCAAGTTAAGCAAAGAACAGCTTCAATGCTGGGTTGCCAACCGCTTCTACTATCAAATTGGTATTCCGCAAAAAGATGCGGCGATTTTATCTAATTGCCCAGACAAAGAAGTGCGTAAAGAGTGGATAGTGCGTATTACTGACCATGATGGCGTAGGTGATGCTGTTGGCGGTATTGAGGCTTGGATTCAATTAGGACAAGCTGTAGGCTTAAGTCGTGAAGATGTGACTTCACTTAAGTTGGTGAGCCCTGGCGTTAGATTTGCTGTGGATGCATATATCAATTTTGCCCGCCAACGTCCTTGGCAAGAATCTGTATGTTCATCATTGACTGAATTATTTGCACCACATATTCACCAACAACGTATTAGCTCTTGGCCTACAGTTTATCCTTGGATCAAGGAAGATGGCTTGGTTTACTTCAAAAAACGTCTGACAGAAGCACGCCGTGACGTTGAGCAGGGCTTGTCAGTGACTTTAGATTACTTTGGTAAGAGCCGTGAAATGCAAGAGCGCGCTTTACAGATTTTGCAGTTTAAGTTGGATGTGCTTTGGGTGATTGCAGATTCGATTATGTTGCAATGCACCGAAGTGACCACGGATGGCGCTCCATACCTGCGTCAACCAGTATTTTAATTGAGAGAAAACATGAGCATTGAACAAACCGATATCTATGCTATTGCCCTGCATCATCGCTTTCAGTGGGAAGAGGCGCAAAACTGTTATGTGATTTTATTCCCAGAAGGCATGGTCAAACTCAATGGTGGTGCAGGCGAGGTGTTAAATCTAGTCGATGGTCAGCGCACCGTTGCAGAGATCATCTCAGCACTGACCGTAAAGTTTTCTGATGTGCCAGATTTAGCGCAAGATATTGTTGGCATGTTGGCATTGGCAAAAGAAAAAGCTTGGCTACGTCAAATCAATTAAAGCGAACCAGTTTAGGAGCATCAAAATGACGCAAGCATCATTAGGTCAATCAGTCGTACAAAAAGAAATTCAAGCACAAAATAATGGCGTGGCGGCGAGTGTGACTCGCACACAACCACTTTGGCTGTTGGCAGAGGTGACTTATCGTTGTCCATTGCATTGTGCGTTCTGCTACAACCCAACCGATTACGACAAACATACACAAAATGAATTGACCACAGAGCAATGGATACAAGCATTGCGTGATGCACGCCGTCTGGGCGCTTTGCAGTTAGGGATATCTGGCGGTGAGCCTTTATTGCGCGATGATATTGAAGATATCGTGATAGAAGCCAAAAAACTCGGCTATTACAGCAATTTAATTACTTCGGGCGTGGGCTTAACTGAAAAGCGTATTCAAGCGTTTAAAGATGGTGGCTTAGATCATATTCAATTATCTATGCACGACATTACCGAAGAAATTAACAACTTTATTACCAATACCAAGACTTTTGAGCTCAAGAAAAAAGTCGCCGCCATGATTAAAAATCACGGCTACCCTATGGTGCTGAATGTAGTAATACACCGTTACAACATCGGTCATATGCGCCAAATCTTAGAGATGGCAGAAGCTTTGGGTGCAGATTATATTGAGCTGGCTAATACCCAATATTACGGCTGGTCTTTGGTTAATCGCAGTCAATTGATGCCAACCAAAGAACAGATTGATGAAGCCGAACGCATCACCAATGAGTTCCGTGAGAAGCAGGGCAGCAAGATGAAGATTTTCTTCGTGGTACCTGATTATTTCTCAGATCGTCCTAAAAAGTGCATGAACGGCTGGGGCGAAGTATTTATGATAGTGACTGCCAATGGTGATGTATTGCCATGCCATTCAGCGCGCGTATTGCCGAATATGGAATTTCCAAATGTGCGTGATAAAGGACTAGATTGGGTTTGGAATGATTCGCCAGCATTTAATAAATACCGTGGCGATAGCTGGATGAAAGAGCCGTGCCGTAGTTGTGCCGATAAAGAGAAAGACCTTGCGGGCTGTCGTTGCCAAGCCTTTATGCTCACAGGCGATGCTGAGGGCGCTGATCCTGTTTGCAGCTTATCGCCTAATCATCATGTGATTACAAAAGCCATTGAAGACTCTCGCAACCCAGTGATTGCCGCTCAGCCTATCATCTTCCGTAATGATAAGAACTCCAAAGCGATTATTGCGGGTGAGTTAAATGATAGGGTGAAAGAATTTCACGCATTGCAGTAAACAATCTGGCCTTAATTTGTGGTTAAATGAACGCGCCTTTGAAAACTCAAAGGCGCGTTTTTATTGAATAGCCTTTTCGAAAAGCTCGTGCAACTCAATGACAAAACTCTCTCCATTATTTTTATCTGTCTTGCTTGCTAGCCTTGCTGCGCTTGCACCGTTTGCCATAGATACTTATTTGCCTGCTTTCCCTGCCTTGCAGGCTGATTTGCTGGCACAGCCAGTCGCCTTGCAGCAAAGCCTGACTTTTTACTTGTTGCCTTACGCTGTGATGACCTTATGGCACGGCGCGATTTCGGACTCTATTGGTCGTATTCCCACTATAAAATGGGGATTAGGCATATTTTTACTCGCTTCCGTGGGCTGTGCTTTTGCCAAAAATGTGGAAACGCTATGGTTTTTTAGAGCCTTGCAAGGCTTGTCTGGCGGTGCGGGCAATGTAGTGGCAAGGGCGATGGTGCGCGATTTATTTGAAGGTCCGCAAGCCCAGCGTGTGATGGCAACCGTACAAATGTTATTTGGCATTGCGCCAGCCGTTGCGCCCATGATAGGTGGCTTGTTGTTAGGTATTCATTGGCAAGCTATTTTTATTTTCTTGGCTTTATATTCAGGCTGTGCCTTTTTTGCCGTGGTGAAGTATTTGCCAGAAACCATGCCTGCCGAAAAGCGTCTGCCGCTTTCAGCCAAGCAAGTGATTAAAGACTACCGCATTATTTTTGCTGATACAGAATACTTCCGCTTAGTGTTTTCAATTAGCGCTAACTTTGCGGGTTTCTTTTTATACGTAGTTGCCAGCCCAGTATTTTTGGTCAAACACCTAGGCCTGAGCGCTCAGCAATTCGGCTATATGTTCATTCCCACTGTTTGCGGCATGATGATAGGCTCATACTTAGCTAAGCGCGCCGCAGGTGTTTACAGCCGTCAACAAGTGGTGCAATGGGCTTATGCTTGGATGTCAGTCACCGTGGCGGGCAATTTGCTAGCTTGTTACTATCTATCGAATACCCTGTGGCTGATATTACCTATCGCCATATTTAATGTGGGCATGGCGCTGGCGATGCCCGTACTCTCTATCGCCGCGCTGGACAGACACCCCAAAATTCGCGGTACAGCGGCATCGGGACAAGCATTTATGCAAATGTTTTTATCTAGCGTTTCATCAGGCTTAATCGCTCCTTTGGTATGGGATAGCACGTTAGGCTTAGCCATGGCGATGGCGGGATACGCGCTACTTGGCTGGATAGTGATTAGGCGTAGTCATTTATGGCTGAGGATGTAGGACTAAAATAGCGCGCATAAAAAAAGGAGGCATCAGCCTCCTTTTTTACATTTCATTTAACAAATTAAAGCAGATTGATTACTCAACCAATAGCTCACGTTTGCCTGGTGCGCCGTTCATTGCATCCGCATCTGGCAGTGGTTCTTTACGCGCTGAAATCACTGGCCATACTTGCGCTAGGCGAGCGTTTAAAGCGATGTATTCTTGTTGATCTGCTGGCACATCATCTTCTGCATAAATCGCTTCCGCAGGGCATTCAGCCACGCACAAGGTGCAGTCGATACATTCGTCAGGATTAATCGCTAAGAAGTTAGGACCTTCTACAAAGCAATCTACTGGGCAGACGTCTACACAGTCTGTGTATTTGCATTGAATACAATTTTCGGTAACGACATAAGTCATATTGGTTTTCCTTCTAAAAGCGGTCTAAATTCTTTATTGCGTTATTTTAATGTATTTTTACTGATTTCGTTTAATGTAAATCAAATAATCATGCCTGCGCCAACCGTGTTGTTGCTGGATTCATCAATGACGATAAATGCACCAGTTGCGCGGTTTTTGCTGTAGCTATCAACCATGAGTGCTTGCGCGAGTTTGAAATTGATTTTAGCAATATCGTTCATGGCAAGGCCTTGCGTTTCTAATTGCTCAAGGGTGTTGACGTCAATTTTATAGTCAATGCCACTTACTTTTGCTTTGGACTCTCGTGTGGTGTGGCGAATCACATAGGTGCGTGCAGTTGAAAGTGGGGTTTCAGATAGCCAGCACACCATGCCTGAAATCTGTTTAACAGGCTCAGGCGCTTGGTCTGATTTTACAATCATGTCGCCACGCGAGGTGTCGATTTCATCTTCCAATAATAGCGTGACAGATTGTTCTGTAATCGCTTTTTGTAGCTGTTCTTCGCCAAGTTGAATGGCTTTTACTTTAGATGTGTAGCCATTCGGCAATACGGACACTGCGTCACCAACGGCAA
>JBMSSY010000100.1:0-5728 GCA_049424605.1 Candidatus Methylopumilus sp. | reverse complement strand
GCAGATTAAAGTAAGATACAAGCCTTTCGTTATTAAGCATTATTTACATGCAATTCACAGAAAAATTTGATGTAATCGTGATAGGCGGCGGTCATGCGGGCACTGAAGCTGCGTTGGCGGCTGCACGCATGGGGCAAAAAACGCTGCTTTTAACGCACAATATTGAAACCCTAGGGCAAATGTCCTGTAATCCCTCTATTGGCGGGATAGGCAAGGGACATCTGGTTAAAGAAATTGATGCGCTGGGCGGTGCAATGGCGGCGGCTACTGATGAAGGTGGCATACAATTTCGTATATTAAATTCCAGCAAAGGCCCTGCTGTTCGCGCGACCAGAGCGCAGGCTGATCGTATTTTATATAAAGCAGCCATTCGTCATCGTTTAGAAAACCAAGAAAATCTTTGGCTATTTCAACAGGCCGTGGACGACATTATCTTAGATGGCGATAAGGTCATGGGCGTTGTAACGCAAATTGGTTTGCGTTTTGAGTCCAAAGCGGTTGTGTTGACTGCGGGCACATTTTTGGCTGGTTTGGTTCATGTGGGCTTAAGTCATTATCAAGCGGGCCGTGCGGGTGATCCACCTGCTATTTCACTGGCTGCTAGATTAAGAGAAATAGGCTTGCCAGTTGGGCGCTTAAAAACGGGAACACCGCCTCGTATCGATGGACGCACTATTAACTATGCTGTGATGCAAGAGCAGCCAGGTGATAATCCTGTGCCTGTTTTTTCATTTCTGGGCAAGGACAGTCAGCACCCTCGACAAGTATCTTGTTGGATTACCCATACCAATGAAAGAACGCATGACATTATTCGTAGCGGCTTAGATCGCTCGCCTATGTACACTGGGGTAATTGAAGGGATAGGCCCACGTTATTGCCCTTCGGTGGAAGACAAAATTCACCGCTTTGCTGATAAAGAGTCGCATCAAATTTTCTTAGAGCCAGAAGGTTTGGAAACTAATGAAATCTATCCCAACGGGATTTCTACAAGCTTGCCCTTTGATATTCAATATCAATTAGTACGCTCTATCCGCGGCTTGGAGAACGCACATATTTTGCGCCCAGGTTATGCAATTGAATATGACTATTATGATCCACGCGGCCTAAAAGACTCTTTGGAAACTAAAGCCGTGAAGGGTTTGTTTTTTGCAGGTCAAATTAATGGAACAACGGGATACGAAGAAGCTGGCGCTCAAGGCTTATTAGCAGGTGCAAACGCTGCCTTATATGCGCAAGAAAAAGAAAGTTGGTGTCCAAGTCGTAACCAAGCCTATTTAGGAGTGTTGGTTGACGATTTAATTACGCGTGGCGTGACTGAACCGTACCGTATGTTTACCAGCCGTGCAGAGTATCGATTATTGTTACGTGAGGACAATGCTGATATCCGATTGACAGAAGCAGGCCGCAAAATCGGTTTGGTGGATGATGCACGTTGGGAAGCCTTTTCTCGCAAACAAGAGGCGATTTTGCGTGAGCAAGCCCGCTTGAAATCAACTTGGGTGCGTCCAGCCACGTTGCCTAAAGAAGATGCCATAAGAGTGCTTGGCAAGCCGATTGAGCATGAGTATTCCTTATTCGAATTACTACGCCGCCCAGAGTTAAGCTATGAAAGCCTGCTCAGCTTGCCTACTGGCGAAGCGGCCGTAAGCTATCAAGAGATTGCTGAAGATGTGCGTCAACAAGTTGATATTGCAGCAAAATATCAAGGTTATATTGATAGACAACAAGAAGAGATTGAACGTGCACTGGGCAGTGAGCATACCAAGCTTCCTGAAGATATGGATTATGCTGAGGTGCATGGTTTGTCAATTGAAGTGCAGCAAAAGCTTGCCTTGCATAAGCCCCAAACCATTGGTCAGGCAAGCCGAGTTTCAGGAGTAACGCCTGTGGCTGTTTCGCTTTTGTTGGTTTATCTCAAACGCAGAAACCGCGCTAAAAAAATTGATACAGATGGTGAAAAGGTCGCATGAGTCAGCAGGCCATCCTTAATCAAGGTATTCAAGCAGCTCAATTAGATATTCCCGCGCAAACGATACAAAAATTGCTCGATTATCTAGCCTTGATGCAAAAGTGGAATAAGGTTCACAACCTCACCGCTGTGCGTAATGCCGATGAAATGGTGACGGTGCACTTGTTGGACAGCTTAGTGATTTTGCCTTTTATTGATGGGCAAAACTTGCTGGATGTAGGAAGTGGCGCAGGCTTGCCAGGCATTCCACTGGCGCTCTGTTTGCCTCATCTGCAAGTGACGGTGATTGATTCAAACAGCAAAAAAGTAAGCTTTATGCGTCAAGTAAAAGCTGAATTAGCAATACCGAATTTAGAAGTGCTCAGCGGGCGCGTGGAAGATATTGTGCCGACTAGGCAATTTGAAATCATTATTTCGCGCGCATTTTCAGAGTTGAGTTTGTTTATTTCTTTAACACATCATCTTTTGCATGAACAAGGAAAGTGGCTGGCAATGAAAGGCGTCTATCCAGAAACTGAGCTGGCTGACTTACTCGCAAAAACAGGGGTTAAAGCATCTAAAGTAGAAGTGCTCAAAGTGCCAGGATTAGATGCACAAAGGCATTTGGTTTTTTTGCCGCATCAACCCATTAGCAATCATTCAAAATAAAGTAGGTGGCATCATGCGAATATTAGCAATTACAAATCAAAAAGGCGGCGTTGGTAAAACCACCACTTGTGTCAACTTAGCTGCTAGCTTGGCAAGTTTTGGCAGTCGTGTTTTGTTAGTAGATCTAGACCCTCAAGGCAATGCAACCACTGGTAGCGGCATAGACAAATCGCAATTGAAGCACACGATTTATCACGTCTTGATTGGCAGCAAAACGATTGCGGAAGTGACACAAAGAACAGAGCAAGGCACATTTGATGTGTTGCCAGCCAATAGAGATTTGGCTGGTGCAGAAGTTGAATTGGTGAATGAAATTGGTCGAGAAACCAAGCTCAAAGTGGCGTTGGCTGGTATTAAAGATCAATATGACTATGTGCTTTTAGATTGCCCGCCAGCGCTTAATTTGGTCACCGTGAACGCCTTAACTGCGGCGCATGCCGTGATGATTCCTATGCAATGTGAGTATTACGCATTAGAAGGCCTTTCAGACTTGGTTAATACCATTAAGAAAGTGCGCACTCACCTTAACGCTACGCTAGAGATAGAGGGCTTGTTGCGCACCATGTTTGATAACCGCAATATGTTAGCGCAACAGGTTTCAGCGCAATTAGAGAGTCATTTTGGCGACAAAGTATATGAGACTTTAATTCCGCGTAACATTCGTTTGGCAGAAGCGCCGAGTTATGGAATGCCCGCCTTGATTTACGATCGAGCCTCTAAAGGTGCGCAGGCTTATTTGCAGCTCGCCAAAGAAATTATCGATAGAGAAAAAGCTAAGCAATAAATATTTAGCATCAATTGAACTGGACGCAAAATGGTAAAACTTAAAGGGTTGGGACGTGGGTTAGATGCATTGTTGATGAACGATGAAAGTGTCAACAATCAATCTGACAGCTTAGCAACATTAGCTGTAGAGAAGCTTCAGCCGGGCAAATATCAGCCAAGAACGCAGATGGATCAGGCCTCTTTAGAAAGTCTGGCCGATTCCATTCGTGCACAAGGCATTATGCAGCCTATCATTGTGCGACTCATCGGCGATGACAAGTATGAAATCATTGCGGGTGAAAGAAGGTGGCGTGCTTCTCAGCTTGCTGGCTTAAAAGTTGTGCCGGTAATTATTAGAGAAGTTGCTGACGAAGCCGCATTAGCAATGGCTTTGATTGAAAATATTCAACGTGAAAACTTAAATCCTATCGAAGAAGCGCATGGTATCCAACGCTTGATTGATGAATTTAGTATGACGCATGAAACAGCCTCACAAGCGGTTGGGCGCTCACGCAGTGCGGTCAGCAATCTGCTGAGATTGCAGAATCTGCACGCAGTGGTACAAGAAATGTTGGCACATGCCAAACTTGATATGGGGCATGCTCGCGCCCTACTGTCTTTGGATGGCGCCAAGCAAATTGCCGCTGCCGAAGAGATTGTGCAAAACCAACTTTCAGTGCGCTTGGCAGAGCAATTGGTGAAAAAGCTATCTAGCGTATCAACTTCGCCAGCCAAAACGCCAGCGCAAGACCGCGATGTTTTACGCTTGCAAGAAACTTTGGCACAAAAACTGGGGGCTGTGGTGAGTATCGAAAGCAGTAAAAATGGTTCTGGCACATTAAAAATACGTTATGCCAGCTTAGACCAATTAGATGAAATTATTTCGAAAATTCATTAAAAATTCTCCACTAGACTTGACTTGATTTGAATAAAACAAGACAATCGCGGACTTCGTACAGATAGATTTGTGCTGTTTTATCAAAAAAATTAATAAAAATGGAAAACATTAAAACAGCGCAAGTCTATAAACAAATGCTGAAATGGCAGCTTCTAGCCACGGTTTCAGTAGCGGTATTGGCGTTTATATTGGCAAAAAGCTTTGGTGCTGTTTCAGGTCAATATGCAGCAATTTCAGCCTTGGCTGGCGGGATGTCTGCCGTATTTGGCGGTCTTGCGGGTGCGATGATTGCTAGGCGTGGCGATAAGAAAAACGACGCAGGTGCAATCCTCATCACCATGCTTAAAGCAGAAGCGGTGAAAATTTTTGTAATCGCTTTGTTGCTGTTCTTAACGTTTAAGCTATACAACGAACATTTGGTTCCAATCGCTTTGATTTTGGGCCTAGCAGCGTCAGCCATATTGTCTGGCGCGGCATTTTTTGGTTTAGATAAAAAATAAAGATAGACGCAAGTTTTTAAGGGTTTGATTTATGGCAACTGAACACGCATTAACTCCATCTAGCTACATTGAGCATCACCTATCATTTAACAGCCAATCAATTGGCAATGGATCTTTTTGGTCATTGCACGTGGATACGCTGGTCATGTCAGTGGTATTAGGTGTGATTACACTGGGTCTTATCTGGTGGGTTGCACGCGGTGCGACGGCTGGCGTTCCAACTAAGCGTCAAGCCTTTATGGAATTGGTGTTTGATTTCGTTGATGACCAAGTTAAAAATATTTACCACGGTGATCGTCATGCATTTATTGCGCCTGCCGCATTAACCGTATTTGTTTGGGTGTTAATGATGAACGCCATGGACTTCTTGCCAGTTGATTGGGTAGCGGCAGTAGTCAGTGCAATCGGTGGTGAACATACCAAATGGCGTGTGGTCCCTACTTCTGATATCAATACAACATTCGCGCTAGCGCTGACCGTTTGGTTCTTAATGATTTTCTTTGCAATTAAAGCAAAAGGCCTTGGCGGCTGGATCCACGAATTATTCTGTTCACCATTCGGCACTAATCCTCTAATTTGGCCTGCAAACTTCTTATTCAACTTAATCGAATACGTATCTAAACCACTTTCACACTCATTGCGACTATTCGGCAATATGTACGCAGGCGAGGTTATTTTCTTGTTGCTAGGCTTATGGGCTGCTACTGGCGTTACCGGTACTATTGCTGGCGCAATTTTAGGTGCGGGTTGGTCAATTTTCCATATTCTGATTGTTGCCCTACAAGCATTTATTTTTATGATGCTGACAGTTGTTTACTTGGCAATGGCACAAGAAAGTCATTAATTTAGGTTTTTAGTAGGTTAGTAATTTTAGTTTGTAATAGTTGTACTTAAGTAATATCCCTCAATTTGAAAGGAAACGTAATGGAAGCTGTTCAATTTTTAGCA
>JBMSSY010000099.1:0-5802 GCA_049424605.1 Candidatus Methylopumilus sp. | reverse complement strand
GGCATTTGAGATTGATCATGATTGGCAAGGCAATTTAGCGACTCCACGCGCCAGAATTGGTGAAGTAGCCAAAACGCGGCTGTTGATTATCCTTTGTTGTATTTGGATTTGTTTGGGCCTTGTAGGCCATCAGCCTTGGAAGCCCAACGAATCCGCCAGCATCAGCATCATCAAATCCATGCTGGCTGGCGAACACTTGCTAGACCCTGTCGCCGTAGGCGAGACGACAATCAAAAATCCGCCGCTGTATTATCTTTCTGCTACGACTTTTTCAAAAGTACTCAGCCCAATTTTAAATACCCACGATGCCGCACGCATCGCCAGCGGCTTTTGGATGGCGCTTACTCTCTTGCTCACAGGCATGATAGGTCGCGAGCTTTGGGGTCTTGGCATGGGGCGCCAAACAACTTTTATTATGCTGAGTTCCATCGGGCTGATTACCACCGCCCACCTGTTAATGCCTGAAGTCTCTGCTTTAACAGGCAGTGCAATGGCTTTCTACGGGCTAGCGCTCGCTAAACGGCGTCCATTTAGAGCCAGTGTATTGTTAGGGATGGGCATGGGCATTAGCTTTATGTCGACAGGCTTGATGACTGCCGCTATCAGCTTACTGACCGCGATTGTATTACCTATCTTTTTCAAAGCATGGCGCTCTAAAAGCTATGCCATCGTACTCGGCTTAGCCAGCATCACTTTAGCCCCTTGGGTTTTACTGTGGCCCGCATTAGTCTGGCACATCTCACCTAGTGACTTAAGCACTTGGTGGCATCATCAAATACAACTCACGCAGTTAAACCATCTATACCTAATTCGAACACTGTCTTGGTTTGCTTGGCCTGCTTTGCCGATTGCAGGTTGGGGAATTTGGAGATTTCGCTCAGGCTTACTGTTTAAACCAAAGTTTCAACTGATGCTGACTTTTTTCCTGATTGCGTTTTTAATCATAGGACTCAAAGCCAAAAATTCTGATGTGGCCGTACTCACACTACTTATCCCATTAGTGGCAATGGCAAGCGGTTCTGCCGAGACCCTTAAACGAGGTGCCGCTGGCGCACTGAATTGGTTTGGTTTAGTTTTATTTGGCTTAATGGGCATTCTCATTTGGCTGGGCTGGATTGCAATAATGACAGGGCATCCAGCAAAGCTTTCAGCACGCATGCACATACTCTCAGGACTATCTGAAGCCCATATCAACATCCCTGCGCTGATGATTGCCTTATTTATCAGCTTGATTTGGCTGATTACAATTAATGCCAAGCGCTCAAATCGGGCGGCGGTGACAGATTGGGCTGTTGGCATCACCATGGCTTGGAGCTTACTCATGGCTTTATGGTTGCCGATGATAGATTCAGCAAAAAGCTATCAGGGCGTGATGCTTAGCTTGCAACAAGCCTTGCCTGCTAAACCAACTTGCATCAACAGTTTAGGTTTTGGGCAAGCGCAGCAAGCCTTGCTGGACTACTATACTGACTTACGTGTCATGCCATTAAAAAACGGGGCGATGCCAAGCTGCCATTTATTTTTGGTTCAAGAAGATAAGAATCATGCCAATATCATTCTAGGTGAAGACTGGAAAATAATCTGGCAAGGCAATCGCCCTGCTGATAGACATGAAAAATTCACGCTTTATCAAAAAACCAAGTAAGCAATACCCACACTTTGAATAGCATTGTATCTATGGTGCCAAAAGCCTTAATATCCTAGGTTTAGCCAATTAACACTTCATCATGTCCACCAAGCCCAATACGCTAATTGATGCACACGGACGACAAGTCGATTACATCCGCTTGTCGATTACCGATCGTTGCGATTTTAGATGCACTTATTGCATGGGCGAAGATGTATCTTTTTTACCAAGAGACGAAGTGCTGACACTTGAAGAATGCGCACGCATTGTTAAAGCTTTTGTTACCCTTGGCGTCAATAAAGTACGCATCACTGGTGGCGAGCCATTAGTCCGTAAAAATGCTATTTGGTTATTTGAAGAAATTGGTCAACTCGCTGGTGTACGCGAGCTGGTCACCACAACCAACGGCTCACAACTTGAACAGCAGGCACAAGCCTTAAAATCAGCAGGCGTGCGCCGTATTAACATTAGCCTAGATAGCCTTAATGCCGAACGCTTTCGCAATATCACCCGCGTCGGAGATTTAGATAAAGTCTTGCGTGGTATTGCCGCCGCTAAACAAGCTGGCTTTGAAAACATCAAACTCAATACTGTGTTGATGCGCGGTATCAATGATGACGAAACCCTAGATTTAGTGCGCTTTGCCATCGCACAACAAATTGATATTAGTTTTATCGAAGAAATGCCGATTGGGGCGGTAGACCATGCACGTGCAAACTCTTTTGTAAGCAACGCAGACACTTTATCTACGCTGCAAGCACACTACCCCTTAGTCAGCAGCACCCTCAACACTGGCGGCCCTGCACGCTATTGGCAAGTGAGCAATACGCATACCAAAATCGGCTTTATCTCACCACATAGCCACAACTTTTGTGAAGCCTGTAATCGCGTTCGTATCACTTGCAAAGGCGAGCTGTATTTGTGCCTAGGCCAAGACGATAAAATCGAACTGATGCCAATTTTGCGCGCTCACCCGCACGACGATACAGCGCTCATCGACGCCATTATCGCCAGCATGAAAATCAAACCTAAGGGTCACGACTTTGACCTTAAGCGCGCCACACCAGCCGTTGTGCGTTTTATGTCACACACTGGCGGCTAAATGAACAAAAGCAATATCACAGGGCTTATTCTGGCGGGCGGTCAAGCACGCCGCATGGGAGGCGTTGATAAAGGTCTATTAGCTTTTAAAGATCAGGCGATGATTTTGCATGTGATTAAACGACTAAGCCCTCAAGTAGAAACCCTGTTAATTAACGCCAATAGAGAAATAGAGGCTTATGAGCGCTTTGGACTTCCTGTGATGAGTGACCAAATCCATGACTTTGCAGGGCCATTAGCTGGTCTACATGCTGGCATGCAAGCCACAAAAACTGAGTTTGTGCTGAGCGTGCCCTGTGACTCACCGTTGCTGCCTGAAGATCTCGCGAGCCGTTTAATGGCGGCCTTAATCACGCATCATGCAGAGATTGCTGTAGCCAAAACTGGCACGCAGCGCCAATCCGTGTTTTGCTTGTGCAGAAAAAGTTTAGTGGCAGACTTGGCCGACTATTTAAAAGCTGGCGGTCGTAAAGTAGATACTTGGCAAAACAGCCATGCACTTACCGAAGTCTGCTTTGATGACAATCCCCAAGCCTTCAGCAATATCAACACAGCCGAAGAATTAAGTGCGCTTGAGCGTGTATGTTAACCGCCCCTAATCAAATCCCAGTATTAGGCTTTTGCGCTCACAGCAGTGGCATAGGCAAAACAACTTTATTAACCAAACTCATCCCCGCCTTAATCGCTCAAGGCTTACGTATTTCCGTGATTAAACACGCGCACCATGATTTTGATATTGACCACCAAGGTAAAGACAGCTTTAAATTACGCCAAGCGGGCGCTGTGCAAATGATGATAGGATCTCGCCAGCGATGGGCTTTAATGACAGAGTTAGCGCGCACTCCGCAAGCAGAAGATGAGCCTAACTTAGCGCACTTATTAGCACAAATGGACAGCGGCTTAACTGACCTTGTCTTGGTTGAGGGATTCAAACATGAGGCCATCCCCAAAATAGAAGTGTATCGTTCAGCACTTGGCACGCCTTTGTTGGCTTTAGAGGATGCGAACATTATCGCCATTGCAACAGATACGCCTTTAGCCATTGCTAACCCACAAATTGACTTGAATAACATTAACGCCATTGCTGCGTTTATTGAGACTTGGCTGAAAAAATGACTACCAAAAGAACACTTAGCGAACTTGCAAATACCACCAGCGCATGTGACGACTATGATCCCAATGCCATGCCTGTTAATCAAGCAAGGCAATATATCAAAGCTTTTTTAAACCCTGTCAGCGAGACACAATCAATCGCTCTGCACGATGCTTTGGGCCGCGTCTTGGCGGAAGAAATTCATGCACCGCATAATGTCCCTAACCATGATAACTCGGCCATGGATGGCTATGCTTTTAATGCTGATGATTTAACAACAGGCACCACTCGCCTAAAAGTCACAGGCGCCGCTTTTGCTGGCAATGCCTTAACTGGTAGCTTTGAAAAGGGGGCTTGCGTCAGAATCATGACGGGCGCGGCCATGCCCGCAGCGGCTAATACCGTTATCCCGCAAGAGCGGGTACAAGTTGATGGCGAATTTATTCAATTTACAGACACACCAAAATCTGGCGCCAATGTTCGCTACGCGGGTGAGGACCTTAAAGCAGGGCAAGTCGTGTTAACCCTAGGCCATCAAATACGCCCTGCCGATTTAGGGCTGATCGCCTCGCTAGGCATTGCTCAAGTAAAAGTTTATCGCAAGCTACGAGTGAGCTTTTTTTCAACTGGAGATGAACTCGCCAGCATGGGCAGTACATTAAAAACAGGACAAATTTTTGACAGTAATCGCTACACTTTGTTTGGCATGCTAACAACGATGGGAGTTGAAATTCAAGACCTTGGCGCGATTCCAGATGACCCTGCTTTACTAGAAAAAACTTTAGCCCAAGCCGCAGAAAATTCCGATGTCATTTTAAGCACGGGCGGTGTTTCGGTTGGTGAAGCGGATTATATGAAACAGCTACTTCAAAAGCTGGGGCAAGTTTTATTCTGGAAAATTGCCATGAAACCAGGTCGCCCACTGGCGTTTGGCAAAATTGGGCCTGCCCACTATTTTGGTCTGCCTGGCAACCCTGTGGCTGTAATGGTGACTTTTTACCAATTCGTCAGACACGCCATGTTGGTGTTAATGGGGCAAGCGCATCCAGCCGATATCCCCATGCTGAATGTCGTGTGCGCCAGCCCTATTAGAAAACTCAAAGGCCGTACCGAGTTTCAACGTGGGATTTTATTTGTGGCTGAAGACGGCAATTGGCAAGTAAAAACCACAGGCAATCAAAGCTCAGGGGTGCTCAGCTCAATGTCGCAAGCCAATTGCTTTATCGTGTTAGACGACGATGTTGCTGATGTAGAAGCAGGCAGTATGGTCAAAGTGCAGTTGTTTCATGGCGTTTGCTAGGCCAAATCATTAAGAAAAATTAAGCTCAATACCGTTGCCAGCAGGGTCACTAAAAAATATCTGCTTTTGCCCTGCATCTGCAATTTCTCGCGTTCTAAACTTAATGCCTAGCTTCTCCAAACGAGCAATCGTCGCATCATAATCCGTTGCCGTAAAAGCTACATGGTCAAAAGTCGTAGCCACGTTTTCTTTGCGCTTTTCTTCAGCTTTCGCCTCGGACAAGTGCAACACATCTTTGCTCCCTGCATAAAGCCAATAGCCAAAACTGGTTAGCTGCGGACGCTCACCAATCTGCAAGCCAACCACATCACGATAAAACACCTTGAGCTGCTCCATCATGGCGCGACTAGCGCGCAAGTTGTAATGATTAAATCCTAGAACTGCCAAAGTAGACTCCTTGATTTCGAACAAATAAAAAAGCCGTCAAATTATGACGGCTTTTGTTTTAGAAGTAACTAGTTTAATTAGAAGCGGTAAGTTGCGTTAACACCCATTAAATAATTACGACCAGGGGCAGTTTCAAAGAAACGCGAGTTAGAATCATTGACACGTACTGAGCCGATATAATTTTCATCAAACAAATTTTCCACTCTTACGTACTCACTGAATCGCCATTTTTGCACCTCTTGTTGCAGCACAGCTCTCACATTAAACACGGTATATGATGGTGCTGAGTCAGAG
>JBMSSY010000098.1:0-5828 GCA_049424605.1 Candidatus Methylopumilus sp. | reverse complement strand
CAATTCTTGGTCGAGCGTAAGCCCAACCTGATTGGGATATTCGAGATTGCTTTCTGGTGCATTGATCTCGCCCGCACAGGCAACTTGCGAGCCTAAAGTACCGAGCATAGCACTAAGAATAAATGTGGTAAATTTCAATATCAGTCGTCGCGAATATTAAAGTGAGCGCGGGTTTCTTTTTGGGTGATAAAATTGCACAGTGAGTAGTCTTTCACACGCCTTTTGCATTATCCCCGTATGATAGCTTAAAGATGTGTTTTTTGAGCTTTTTTGAACAATAAAAATGACAGTTTGCGCGTTTTTAGATCTAAATAATTTTGTTGATGGGTATATAAATTGGAACGATTGCAGCAATTAAACAACTGGTTAGTACAAGTATTAAAAAACGCACCTTATCAAATTGAGCCTGCTTCGGCAGATGCCAGCTTTAGACGTTATTTTAGAGTGAGTGTTGATGGCTCGACTTATATTGCGATGGACGCACCGCCACCACAAGAAGATTGCACGCCTTTTGTCCATGTTGCTGAGGTGTTTGCACAAGCGGGTTTGAATGTACCTAAGATTATTGCCCAAGATATTCCGCATGGATTTTTGCTGCTTTCAGACTTGGGTAACACCACCTTGTTAAGCGCTTTGCAAGCGCCCAATGGCTTAGAAAAGGCGGCGGATTTGTACCGAGATGCCAGCCGTGCATTAGTGACCATGCAACTTGCTAGCAAGCCGAATGTCTTTCCAGAGTATGACCAAGCGTTGTTAAGTCGTGAAATGGCGCTTTTCCCCGATTGGTACGTCGCTCAACATTTAAAAGTAACGCTGAGTGATGCGCAACAACAAACCATGCAAAAAACTTTTGATATGCTGAATCGCAATATTTTGGCGCAAGCCAAAGTCTATGTGCACCGCGATTACCACTCACGTAATCTGATGGTGCAAGCTGGTTCGCCTGATTTAGGTATTTTGGATTTTCAAGATGCGGTATATGGCCCTATCACTTACGATTTGGTGTCTTTGCTTAAAGATGCTTATATCTATTGGGAAGAAGATCAGGTGCTGGATTGGGCGGTGCGTTATTGGCAGTCTGCAAGAAACGCTGGCTTGCCTGTGCCTGAAGATGTGGCAGATTTTTACCGTGATTTTGAGTGGATGGGTGCGCAGCGCCACATTAAAATATTGGGAATTTTTGCCAGACTCTACCATCGAGACGGCAAAGATGGCTATTTAAAAGACATGCCTTTGGTGATGGATTATCTGCGCCGCGTTTGTGACCGCTATATTGAACTCAAACCAATGCTGCGCTTACTAGACCAATTGGCGGGGGTAGAACTCAAAGCTGGGTACACATTTTAATGAAAGCCATGATACTTGCGGCTGGGCGTGGAGAGCGTATGCGACCGCTGACCGACCACACGCCCAAGCCTCTGTTGCTGGTAGGGGGTAAACCGCTGATTGTTTGGCATTTGGAGCGTCTAGCCCAAGCGGGATTTAAAGAAGTTGTGATTAATCATGCGCATCTTGGCGCACAAATTGAAAAGGCCTTGGGCAACGGTAGCGCTTGGGGTTTAAGCATTGAATATAGCCCAGAAAGCACAGCCTTAGAAACGGCGGGCGGTATCGCTAATGCCTTGCATTTGTTGGGGGAAGCCCCTTTTTTGGTGATTAACGGCGATGTGTTCACTGAGATTGATTTTGGGGCTTTGCAATTAGCTGCGCCTTACTTGGCGCATTTAGTGCTGGTGGATAATCCATCGCAACATCCTGAGGGTGATTTTGCCCTGCATGCAGGAAAAGTGAGTGACGAGGGTGACCATCAACTCACCTTTTCAGGCATAGGTGTTTATCATCCGCGACTATTTGCGGAACTTGAGCGAGGTCAAGCGGCCAAACTAGCACCTTTGCTAAGATCTGCCATGGCAAAAGGCTTAGTCACGGGCCAGCATTATCAAGGCGTGTGGCATGATATCGGCACACCAGCGCGTTTAGCGCTTTTAGACCAAGCACTGTCTTGAGCTGAAATGATAAGCTAACGGCAAAACTTAACTGATTTTTTAAGAAAACGACTTTTTGAAGATGATGGCAATAAACCTAGATGAATTTAGCTTAAGGCGCCGTCGATTGATGAGTGCAATGGGTGAAGGCGTTGCCATTATCCCAACCTCTGCTGAGCTTATTCGCAACCGCGATAGTCATTACCCATTTCGTTTTGATAGTGACTTTTACTATCTCTCAGCCTTTAAAGAGCCTGAGGCCGTTTTGTTGCTAATTGCTGGAGAGCAAGCTAAAACCGTATTGTTTTGTCGTGACAAGGACATGGAGCGCGAGATTTGGGATGGCTTTCGCTACGGCCCAGCGGCGGCAGTGACGGAGTTTGGCATAGATGAAGCCTATTCTATTCATCGCCTAGATGAGTTAGTGCCCAAGTTTCTCGCCAATCAAAGCAAGCTTTTTTATAGCTTGGGTTTGGATGCGGCTTGGGATGTTCGCGTCACCGCTTGGCTTAATCAGTTGCGTTCTCAAGCAAGGGCAGGACTTAGCGCCCCAGATGAGTTAATCGACCTAAGTAAATATCTACATGAAATGCGCTTATATAAATCGCCTGCTGAAATAGAAACCATGCGTCATTCAGCGAATATTGCGGCGGCGGCTCATCAGCGCGCCATGCAGTTCACTCAGCCGGGCATGATGGAATATGAAGTAGAAGCGGAGTTTTTACACGAGTTTTACCGCCGTGGCGCACAAGCCCCTGCTTATACCAGCATCGTGGCGGGTGGCGCCAATGCTTGTACTTTGCATTACAACGCCAATAATGCGCAATTGCGGGATGGGGATTTACTGTTGATTGATGCGGGCTGTGAGCTAGATGGCTATGCCTCTGATATTACCCGCACCTTTCCAGTGAATGGCAAATTTAGCGCCGCGCAAAAAGATTTGTACGAGTTGGTGCTAGCCTCTCAAGCCGCAGCGATTGCTAAAATCTCACCAAGCAACCATTGGAATGCGCCGCATGAGGCGGCCTTGGATGTATTGATTCAAGGCTTTATTGACTTTGGTTTGTGCAAAGGTAGCGCTGAACAAGTGCTGGAAAACGGTAGTTATCGTCAGTTTTATATGCACCGCACTGGACATTGGCTGGGCTTGGATGTGCATGATGTAGGTGAATATAAAGATAAACAAGGCAATTGGCGCATGTTAGAAAAGGGTATGGCTTTAACGGTGGAGCCCGGTTGTTATGTGCGCCCTGCGGATAATGTGCCTGAGCATTTTTGGAATATTGGCATTCGTATTGAGGATGATGTGGTCGTGACTGAAAACGGCTGTGAAATCATCACCAAAGCTGCCCCTAAAACCATCGCTGAGATTGAGGCATTGATGCAAGATGACTGAGCCCGTCATTATCGTAGGGGGCGGCCCAGTCGGCGCAACTTTAGCTTTGGCACTGCAATATCAAGGTATCGCGGTCACCATGCTGGAAGCGCGTGCGCAAGGCTCGTCTTACCAAGATCAACGCGCTTTGGCGCTGTCTTACGGCAGTCGTGTCATCCTCGAAAAATTAGGCGTTTGGGCAAAATTAGAGGCACATGCGACTGCGATTAACACTATTCATATTTCCCAGCGTGGTAGCTTTGGTCGTAGCTTATTAAAAGCGCAAGACCATGCTTTGCCCGCCTTGGGCTATGTGCTTTCGTATGGCGCACTGACTCAAGCGCTAGATGAAGTGTTAGCGGGATTTACTGGTTTAAATGTTATTTACCAAGCCGAAGCCACACATATTGAGCCTGCGCTGCAAAAAGCCAGCGTGACTTTTAATCATCAAGGCCAAACGCAACAGTTAAGCAGTGCAATGTTAGTGCTTGCTGATGGTGGGCGTAGTTTGGGCGACATCGCTGGCATTGAGCGCACCACAAAAATGTATGGGCATGATGCGCTGGTGACTAAAGTGCAGTGTGAGTTGCCGCATGACAATATTGCTTATGAACGCTTTACACCCATGGGGCCAGTGGCATTATTGCCCAACGGAGCGCGTGATTTTTCATTGGTGTGGACAGGTAAGCAAGCGCAAATTGCTGAGGTGATGGCGCTAGATGATGTGGCGTTTTTAAGTCAATTGCATCAGCATTTTGGTGATCGTTTGGGACACTTTTTAAGTGTAGGTAAACGACTTACTTTCCCACTCAAGCTGGCTTATCTCAACCCCGTCACCGCACCTCATTTAGTGGTGATTGGCAATGCCGCACAAACTATGCACCCTGTTGCGGGTCAAGGCTTTAATGTGGGTATGCGGGATGCTTACGATTTAGCCCAACAAATTGCCGCAAGCGACTCAGCCCTGTGGGGAGAAGACGCTATGATGCGCGCTTATCAACAAGGCCGTAAAACAGATACTCAGCGCGGTTTGATGTTTACTGATTTTTTAGTCAATTTATTCTCTAACGATATTGTCGGTGTCTCTGCTTTGCGTGGCATGAGTTTAGGCATGCTGGATTTGCTTAAGCCAGTGAAATCTCGATTAGTGAGAAAAATGAGCTTCGGGAGTCGAGGCTAATGCAGGCAAATATTCGGCATTACGATATTGTGATTGTAGGCGCTGCATTAGTGGGCGCTGCCGCCGCAGTCGCGTTGGCTAAGCAAGGCTTTAAGATTGCTTTGGTTGATAGAAAATCACCTTTAAGCCCGCTGGCCAAGGGCGATGTTTGGGATAGCCGAATTTACGCGATTAGCCCAGGTAACGCTGATTGCTTAAGCGATTTGGGGGTGTGGCAGAGAATGGATGCTACACGCATTACGCCGATTGCAGCCATGCAAATTTGGGGCGATGCCAGCGCACAAGCTTTATTGTTTAACGCGGATGAGGCTGGGGTTAATCATCTTGGCTACATCCTTGAAAATAGTGCTTTGCAACAAGCGCTCTGGGATGAAATAAAAACGCTGGATATTGATCTGCTTATAGGCACAGAAGCTTTATCCCTTGATCTGAATCAGCAAGTAGCGAGCTTGCAATTGGCGGATGGCTTGCAATTAAATGCACAACTGATGATTGCTGCCGATGGCGGTAGCTCTTGGGTGCGCGAGCAGGCTGGCTTGAGCCAAACCAAAACCATTTATGAGCATGTTGGTGTGGTGGCTAATTTTGAAGTGGAGCTTGCGCATCAGGGCATTGCAAGACAGTGGTTTGTTGAGGATGGCATTTTGGCTTGGTTGCCTTTGGCGGGCAACAGAATTTCCATGGTGTTTTCTACCAAGCACGCACAAGATTTAATGGCCTTAAGTCTAGATGAATTGGCTGTGCATGTGGCGCAAGTTGGTGCTGGCGCTTTAGGAAAAATGCGCTGTATTACCGCGCCTGTCAGTTTTCCATTAGTAAAGCAAAATGCCAGTGCGCTGATTGGCAATAGACTCGCGCTGCTTGGCGATGCCGCTCATCAAGTGCATCCAATGGCAGGGCAAGGCGTCAACTTAGGGTTTCGTGATGTATTTGAGTTGGCGCAAGTGCTGGCACAGCGAAATGCATTAGCGGATATTGGCGATCGATTTGTATTGCGTCGATATGAACGCGCAAGAAAAGCCGATGTTTTAGCCATGCAAGGCCTTACGCACGGTCTTTACGGCGCTTTTGACAGCAAACAAGGATTGCTTAAATCCATGCGTAATTGGGGATTGGACTTGCCCAACCGTCACCCAATCATCAAACGGGCTTTGATAAAGCAAGCCCTTATCTAATTCGCTCAAATCATTTATTCATTACAAAACTTTAATAGGAACATTATGTTTAGAAAAATCCTGATGGCCGTACTAATCTCTATCCAAGCAGCAAGCGCTTAGGCAGATGAAGC
>JBMSSY010000097.1:0-5889 GCA_049424605.1 Candidatus Methylopumilus sp. | reverse complement strand
GTCGGTCAGTTGTTTGTCGCTCATGGACTTGTCCCGTAAGAAAGTTAATGAAAATGAATTGCTGGAATGAATTTTGTAACAAATAGTAACTGAGATTTGCCACACTGTAAACAGATCTGTATACCCCTTATTTTCGGGTATAAATGACATTAGGGCTTTCACTTAAATGATTTTCCAGCGAAAATAGCAATAATTAAAAAAATACTAGGCAAATAGAATGCAAAAAAAGAATAGCTTTACCTACGAAGAACTTTTGTCCTGTGGACGTGGCGAGATGTTTGGCGCCGGCAATGCCCAATTACCATTGCCACCGATGTTGATGTTTGATCGTATTGTTTCTATTACTGAAGATGGTGGTAGTTATGGTCAGGGGCAGATTATTGCCGAGCTTGATGTGAAGCCTGACCTATGGTTTTTTGCATGTCATTTCGAGGGTGATCCAGTGATGCCAGGTTGTTTGGGATTGGATGCGATGTGGCAATTGGTTGGCTTCTACTTGGGATGGCGTGGCGGTCCTGGTCGTGGTCGTGCTTTGGGCGCTGGTGAAGTCAAATTCAGCGGTCAAGTATTACCTACAGGTAAAAAAATCACTTATTACATTGATTTAAAGCGTGTGATTATGCGTAAATTAGTGATGGGCATCGCAGATGCACGCATGGAATTAGATGGTCGTGAAATCTATGTGGCAAATGATTTGCGTGTAGGTTTGTTTACAAGTACAGATAACTTTTAAAATTACAAAAATAAACGAGTTCGGGAGAACGGTATTATGCGTCGTGTCGTCGTTACTGGCATGGGGATAGTCTCTAGCTTGGGCAATAATAAAGCCGAAGTCAAAGATAGTCTTTATGAGGGCCGCTCAGGCATTACATTCCAACCAGAGTATGTTGAGATGGGTTTGCGCTCGCATGTGGCTGGCTCTATCAAAAATCTCAATGTGGATGAATTGATAGATCGTAAATTAATGCGTTTTATGGCTAAAGGTCATGCTTATGCTTGGCTTGCCATGCAAGAAGCAATTGCTGATTCAGCCTTGCCAGAAGACATGGTTTCTAATGTGCGTACTGGCTTGATTGTAGGTGCTGGTGGCGCATCTCACGAGAGTATCTTAGAGGGCATTGATACCCTAAGAGAAAAAGGTGTGCGACGTGTTGGCCCTTATATGGTCACTAAAGCCATGGCGAGTGGTGTTTCCGCTTGCTTGGCAACAGGCGCGAAAATCAAGGGTGTTAATTACGGCATTAGCTCAGCTTGTTCAACTAGCGCGCATTGTATTGGTGCTGGCGTTGAGCAAATTCAACTTGGTAAGCAAGATATTATTTTTGCGGGCGGCGCTGAAGAAGAGCATTGGACGCTATCTTTTATGTTCGATGCCATGGGCGCACTTTCAAGCAAATACAATGAAACGCCAGAAAAAGCCTCACGTACTTATGATGCAGACCGCGATGGTTTTGTGATTTCAGGTGGTGGCGGCATTTTGGTGTTGGAAGAGTACGAACACGCTAAAGCGCGTGGCGCAAAAATCTACGCAGAAGTCGTTGGCTATGGCGCTACTTCTGATGGTTACGACATGGTAGCCCCAAGTGGTGAAGGTGCTGAGCGCTGTATGAAGTTAGCGATTGAAGGCGTTGATAAAGTCGATTACATCAATACCCATGGCACCAGCACACCAGTTGGCGATACCAAAGAGTTGGAAGCGATTCGTGCGGTATTCGGCAATAGCGATACTGCGATTGCTTCAACGAAATCACTGTCAGGTCATGCCTTAGGCGCGGCTGGGGTCAATGAGGCGATTTATACATTGATTATGATGGAAAACAACTTTATTGCTGCTTCCGCCAATATTGAAAATCTTGATCCTGCGGCTGAGGGCATGAATATTGTTCGTCAACGCCTTGATGATGTCAAAATCCAAACAGCTTTATCAAACAGCTTTGGCTTTGGTGGCACCAACGCTTCATTGGCGTTTTCAACTAAAAATCTGTAAGTATTAAAGTTTTTAAGTATTAAAGTCTGTCATTATTAAATCTTGTTAGGTTTAAACGAAAAAGCCGCCAAACTCTGGCGGCTTTTTTATGGTGCTTGCTTGCGTCTGTTTTTTGCCAGTGCTTCGGTTTCTTGCACAATATTCAGCAAATCGATTTCATCAATATCTAATAGCTCATGATGTTGTCTCAGCGCTGATTCAACATCTTCTAGCGTAATTTCCAGAGGTGACGCTGGTGTTGCTTCAGTTTTGTGCTGGTGCGGATAGCTGTGGTGAGAAAACTGATGATAGATAATCGCAAAAGCCACTATGATTACTGAGTTAACCAACACGGGGTTTAACATAAACTGATAGCCCAGTTGGGTAATGTTAGGGCCGCCTAATACCGCAGTTAGCGCCACGGCGCCGCTGGGCGGATGTAAGCAACGTAGCCGCATCATCAGGCCAATGGCAATGCTGGCAGCAAGCGCAGAGGCAAGTATGGGCGATGCGATAAAGTGTGCGCAGCTTACGCCCACGCCTGCCGCAATCAAGTTGCCGCCTATTACTGACCAAGGTTGCGCTAAGGGGCTGGCGGGTATCACAAATAACAGCACCGCCGAAGCACCCATAGGCGCGATTAACCAAGGGCTATGAAAGCCCAAAAGTTGGTAGCTAAGGTAGGCGGTGCCCAAGATGCCGATGAGTGCGCCTAATGGGGCTATCCAATAGTCTTGACGATGAATCATCATTGGGGATGGAATGCAACGTATTAACCATTGCCACACATTTTTCATGCTAAATCCTTTTCTATAAGCAGCCATGGTGTTGATGGCATGGCGCTATATTATAAAATCAGCGCGGCAGCTACCTTGCGGTCTTCAGCCATCAGAATGTTATAAGTTCTGCAAGCGGCATCAGTGGTCATGCATTCCACAGGAATGTTTGCGGCGCTTAAGGCTTGAATAAGCTTAGGGTGAATAAAACGATGCTTGCTGCCTGTGCCCAGCAATATTACTTCGGGCTGATGCGGCAATAAGCAGGTGAAATGTGCTTCATTTAATTGATCAAAATCGTTAACAGGCCAATCCAAGATTAAAGCATCAGGCATCACTACAAGGCTTTGTGGATACTTTAGGTTGTTAATCGAAATCCATGCTTGGCTGTAGCCAGTGATGAGCTGTTTGCCAGCGGCTTGGGTTAAATGTAACTTCATCTTAATTTCTCGTGTTGAAAATGGCTGTGCTACAGCCTGAAAATCGCTTGTTTCATTGCCTGATATGGCCTTGGCAGGGTAAGATAACACATTTTTCTGCTTAGGTTTTTGCCGTGCAACCTTTACTCAAATCTTCCAAGCTTAATAACGTGTGCTACGACATTCGCGGCCCAGTGTTGGCGCGTGCCAAAAAGATGGAAGAAGATGGTCATCGCATTATTAAACTCAACATTGGCAATCCTGCGCCGTTTGGCTTTGAAGCGCCTGAAGAAATCTTGCAAGATGTGATTCGCAATATGGATCAAGCGTCTGGCTATACCGATTCTAAAGGCTTGTTTGCCGCACGCAAAGCCATTATGCATTACAGCCAGCAAAAAAATATTGATGGCGTGACCATTGACGACATCATCATAGGCAATGGTGTTTCTGAGCTGATTGTGATGGCTATGCAGGGCTTACTCAACAATGGCGACCAAGTATTAGTGCCAGCCCCAGATTATCCTTTGTGGACTGCTGCGGTCAATTTGGCAGGCGGTGCCGCACGTCACTATGTTTGTGACGAGGCTTCTGGCTGGTTGCCTGATTTAAAAGACATTGAATCAAAAATCACTGCGAATACACGCGGTATTGTGATTATCAACCCCAACAATCCCACTGGTGCTTTGTATCCTGATGAGATTTTGCTGGGCATTATCGAAATTGCCCGTCACCACAATTTGGTGATTTTTGCCGATGAGATTTACGACAAAGTCTTGTATGACGGCAATACCCACACTTCGATTGCCTCACTGGCAGATGATGTGCTGTTTGTGACCTTTAACGGTTTATCTAAAAATTACCGTACCTGTGGTTATCGTGCAGGTTGGTTGATTATTTCTGGTGAGAAAAAGCACGCCAAAGATTACATCGAAGGCCTCAATATGCTGGCCTCTATGCGGCTTTGCGCCAACGTGCCGGGTCAGTTGGGTATTCAAACCGCATTGGGTGGTTACCAAAGTATTAATGACTTGGTGGCGCCAGCGGGGCGTTTGTGTAAACAACGTGATTTAGCTTATGACATGCTGACCGCTATCCCAGGCGTTAGCTGCTATAAGCCAGCCGCGGCTATGTATTTATTTCCTAAACTGGATCCAGCAATGTATCCGATTGAGGATGATCAACAATTTATTTTGGATTTACTGCTAGAAGAAAAGGTCTTATTAGTGCAAGGCTCTGGTTTTAACTGGAAAACGCCTGATCATTTCCGCGTGGTATTTTTACCTAATGTTGATGACTTAAAAGAGGCCATCACAAGAATTGCTCGTTTCTTGGAGCAATATCGAAAACAGCACGGCATCAAATAATAATCGTTAACGAAAGTACATAAAACGTATGAAGTCATTAAAAGTTGGTTTGCTTGGTATCGGCACAGTAGGCGGTGGTACTTACACAGTATTAACCCGTAATCAATCTGAGATTGCGCGTCGTGCAGGCCGCAATATTGAGATTGTTAAGGTCGCTGACCGCAATCTTGAGCACGCTAAAAAAGTGACGGGTGGTCAGGTTGCAGTGACTGACGATGTGATGTCGGTGATTACCGACCCTAATATTGATGTCATCGTTGAGCTTATCGGCGGCTACACACTGGCTAAAGATGTGGTGCTTAAGGCAATTGAACATGGCAAGCATGTGGTGACGGCCAATAAAGCTTTGATTGCTTTGCATGGCAACGAGATTTTTGCCGCAGCCCAAGCCAAAGGCGTGATGGTGGCTTTTGAAGCCGCTGTGGCTGGTGGTATTCCAATTATCAAGGCCTTACGTGAAGGCTTGGTGGCGAATAAAATTGAATGGATTGCTGGCATTATTAACGGCACAACCAACTTTATTTTGACCGAGATGCGCGAAAAAGGCTTGGCTTTTGCCGATGTGCTTGGTGAAGCGCAACGCTTGGGCTATGCCGAAGCTGACCCTACTTTTGACGTAGAAGGCATAGATGCGGCGCATAAGCTGATGATTATGTCAGCCATCGGTTTTGGTATTCCCATGCAGTTTGATAAGGTCTATACCGAAGGGATTACTAAACTTGAAAGCAAAGATATTCGTTATGCTGAAGAGCTAGGTTACCGCGTAAAATTATTGGGCATTACTAAACGTAGCAGCAATGGCATAGAGCTGCGCGTGCATCCAACACTGATTCCTGAAAAGCGCTTGCTTGCTAATGTGAATGGCGCGATGAATGCGGTTGTGGTCAAGGGCGATGCGGTTGGCCCAACTTTGTATTACGGCGCTGGCGCTGGTGCAGAGCCCACTGGAAGTTCGGTGATTGCTGATTTAGTCGATGTAGCCCGTATGCAAAATACAGGGGTTGCAGAGCGTGTGCCATATTTGGCCTATCACGATAACAGCTCAACCGCGAATACGCCTATTTTGCCCATAAGCGAAATCAGCAGTGCTTATTACTTGCGTATGCGGGCTCTAGATAAGCCGGGTGTATTGGCTGAAGTCACTAAGATTTTAGGCGATCGTCAAATTTCGATTGATGCCATGATGCAAAAAGAGCCGCAAGATGGCGAGACGGAAGCCGATATTGTGATTTTGACGCACGTCACCGTAGAGAAAAATATGAATGCCGCCATTGCTGCGATTGAGGCTTTGCCTGCAATTGAAGGGGCTGTGGTGAAATTGCGTATGGAAGAATTAAATAAATGAAATACATCAGTACCCGTGG
>JBMSSY010000096.1:0-5931 GCA_049424605.1 Candidatus Methylopumilus sp. | reverse complement strand
GGCATATGGGGGTAAAAATTGCCCATGCGATGGGCGCTCATGTGGTGTTATTTACTACTTCGCCAAGTAAGGCAGCAGATGCAAAAAGACTGGGCGCTGATGAGGTCGTGATTTCAAAAAACGCAGATGAAATGGCGCAACATGCAGTCAGCTTTGATTTTATTTTAAACACAGTAGCGGCTCCGCATAATCTTGACCAGTTTATGGCATTGCTAAAGCGTGATGGCACCATGTGTTTGGTGGGTGTGCCAGATCAGCCACATCCTTCACCCAGCGTAGCGAATCTGATTTTTAAACGGCGTAGCTTGGCGGGTTCATTAATAGGCGGCATTCAAGAAACGCAGGAGATGTTAGATTTTTGTGCTGAGCACAATATCACCTCGGATATTGAGTTAATTGACATTCAAGACATTAATGAAGCCTACGAACGCATGATTAAAAGTGATGTGAAGTATCGATTTGTGATTGATATGAAATCATTAAAAGCAGAAAAGGCATAAATAACCAAGAGCCTCTTCATAGCGAGAGGCTCTTTTTATTACTGCTGTATCAATCTCATTGCAAGCTTGATGGCGTTAATCATTTTTACTGCACGCAGAAATGCTGATACAGAAGCGACATCACAGCGGCGGCAATATCACTGGACAGAGAATAGTAAATTTTCTTGCCATCTCTTCTTGTTTGCACCAAACCGCCAGACCTCAATACGCTGAGTTGCTGAGAAAGCGTAGGTTGATGGATATCTAAAATTTCTTCTAGCTCAGTAACGCTTTTTTCACCTAGATTAATCTGACATAACAGCAACAATCGATCTCGATTGGATAACACCTTCATTAATTTGCAGGCCTTATTCGCAGACTTTTGCATTTCTTTTGGATTGATATTTTCAGACATTGATTTACCTTAACATTGTCCTATTGGCAGTGGATTTATATTATATATAGTAATATAATATAAATTGATATATTAAAACAGGATGAATTAAATGGCTAAAGTATACAAGGAAATCACCAAGGATATTTCAAAGTCGCTAGCAAAGCTCCGTGTTCAGGCGCCCGAACTAATGAAGGGCTTCGCTGATATGGCAAGCGCTGCCACTAAGGATGGCGCGCTGGATAAAAAAAGCAAAGAGTTGATCGCCTTAGCTTTGGGTGTGGCAGCGAAATGCGATGGGTGTATCGGTTTTCATACTCAGGCGCTGGCAAGGCTGGGGGCAACGCAAGAAGAACTGGTGGAGACGCTTGGTATGGCAGTTTATATGGGAGGTGGGCCTTCTCTTATGTACGCTGCGGAAGCAATTTCAGCGTTTGAAGAAGCGCTAGCGTAGTGAACGCTGTGTGTTTCTTTTGAGCAATTGTCAGCCCAAAGGAATACACTAAAAAGTGATGGTAGAGGCTTGCCATGTTGTTCAATTGGATGAGGAGATTAAGATGAAATGTAATATCGGATGTACTGAGCGTAGCTTAAGAATTTTAGTCGGTGCGGTATTGGTCACCTTGGCTTATACCCATCAAGTGGGTGCTTGGGCTTGGATAGGGCTAGTACCCTTAGCGACTGGCTTTATCAAGTTTTGCCCTTTATATGCGCTGATTAAGCGTAATGGATGCTGTGGTGCAGAAGGCAGTTGTCAATCTGAAAAAAGTAGCTGTTGCAAATAAACGCGCTTGAATATCAAAAAGGCACTCTAGGGTGCCTTTTTTAATGGGCTGCTGATAGATTCCCTCGCTAATTGCTTGCTAATTGATCGCTTGCAAATTGATTACTTGGAAGGTTTGCTGGAGTTAAAAAAATGGTCGTGAATATACATCCCCAGTATCATCGCCAATACAAAAATCAGCGCTTGTTGATAACCAGCCCCTAGCGCAACTAGCGCTGGGCCTGGACAAAATCCAGCTAAAGCCCAACCTGCACCAAATAATAGACTACCAATCACCAGTTGTTTGGAGATGTGGCGAGTGTCGGGTAAGCGTATGGGCTCATGGAAAATAGTTTGTTTTTGATGCGCAATGTATTTGAAGCCAAAAAATGCGACGCCAATCCCACCGACCATCACCAAAGCTAAACTGGGATCCCAACTCCCTGCGATATCCAGAAAACCAATCACTTTTGCAGGGTTGGTCATGCCAGAGATGATTAATCCAAGCCCAAAAATCAGGCCAGCGATAAAAGTAATCATGTTTTTCATAGGTTTAGATCACATGTAAAAATAGATAACAAACAACAAAGCCTGAAAACATAAAGCTGAGTGTTGCAATCATAGATCGAAAAGATAGTCTGCTTAAGCCACAGATGCCATGTCCGCTGGTGCATCCAGATCCCATCCTTGTGCCAAAGCCAACCAAAAGCCCAGCGATGATGAGCGTGCCGAACGAGGCCGAAATTGTGGATGCTGGTAAAGGTGCAAACCATTCATACACCAAGCTTGCGCTCATTAGCCCAGCCAAAAACAACAATCTCCAGAGTCTGTCATCTTTATCCATCTTACGGGTCTGTATCGCGCCACCAAGAATGCCGCTGATGCCTGCAATTTTTCCTCTGTAAATCACCAACAGGCTAGTGGCTAGGCCAATCAGCATGCCGCCTATCAGTGATGCGCTCGGTGTAAAGTTGAGCCAGTTAATACTTAACTGCATCTTATTTCCTCAAGTGGTTTTTTCATTCTATGTAGGATATTAAAGCTTTTAACCAGAAAAGCCTATGGTTCAGTATCGCAGCTAATGTTGCGAAATAACTTCGTATTTTTGTCACATGCGCTCACTTTTTTTAAGCGCTTTGTAGACTATTCTCACCCTTGTGTTAAATTTTGATATCGCAAATAACAAATGTTGTTTATTTAACAATTGTTAGTTTGGGTGTCATTTTAATGAGATATTGGGATAACAACGGGTGTTAATCAGATGGCCTTGTTATAACGGATTGGGGAGCTATCATGCTATTTAAAGACAACAAAAAATCTTCACTTGGACGCTCTGTTGAGAGCTTCGAGAGCATCATTGGTAAATCATTACGTATGGACGGAAATCTGATGATTTCTCAGGGCTTGCGTGTGGATGGTGTGTTGAGTGGTAATGTATTTCAGGAGGAGGGAAAAACCGCCACCGTTGCTATTTCTGAAAGTGGTTTGGTGAACGGCAATATTCAAGCGCAGCAGGTGATTGTGTCGGGCCGTGTTAAAGGCAATATTTACTCGCTCGATCGGGTAGAGTTATTGGCCTCTGCACAAATTGAAGGTGATATTACCTATGGCAGTATAGGCATTGAAATGGGCGCTAAAATCTTGGGCAAATTAAACCAAGTCAGTACGCAAAATGCCGAAGACGCTGCGGATGTATTGATTACGCAAGCGAAACAAAAAGCGACAGTTTAGAGTACATATTTAATTATGCAGATACTTTGGGTTTCGGGTGCGGTAGGGCAAATCAAGACGCTTAATTTGACCTTTAAAACACTGGTGATAGGCTTGCTCAGTTTAACAATCGTATTGATTTTTCTTGGCAGCGCTTTGCAGTTTTTTGGCTTTCGCATGGCAATTGAATATGATCCAGCACTTGCCAGAACTTGGGGAGATTTGCATACCGCGGTTGAGCTTGAGAATCTTCACGCGCTTTATCAGCATAAATTAAACGATGTGAACGCACAGCTTGAAATCAACCGATCCAGAATTAAAGAGCTTGAAGTTTTAAACCAAAAATTAGCCGTATCAGCTACCCCAGTCTTTATCCGTAAAGACAACGCGATATCCTCTGGTATGGGCGGCAATTTTGAGCCACTCACGCCAATCAAGTCTAAAAGTCCACTCAAGCTCTTTGCGCATACTTATCGTGATATTGAGTTACTTAATCAGCAACTAGACCAAACGCTCAGCAATACTAGGCGCTATTTAGATTGGTTAAAATCCAAGCCTATTCATGTACCAGTTCATGGCTCACCTTCTTTGGCGAGTGGTTTTGGCGCACGTACCGATCCGTTTACCTTTACGCCAAGTTTTCATCCTGGGCTAGACTTTAACTCCGCTATAGGCACGCCTTTTTTTGCAACAGCGAATGGTCGGGTGATTGAAGCTGGCTGGCGCTCAGGCTATGGCAACCAAGTTTTGATTGATCACGGTGATGGCTACAGTACCCGATACGCCCATGCTGAACTGTTGTATGTTAAGCAAGGTGCCTTTGTCGAACAAAATATGCTATTGGGTCTGATTGGAAGTACGGGTCGTTCAACAGGCCCGCACTTGCACTATGAAGTGATTAAAAATGGCGACAAAATCGACCCCATTAAAGTATTAAATCTCCAGCCATAATTTGTATTTCACCTCCCAAAGCTAGACAACCAGCGTTTAAGCAAGCTAGACTTGTGCACACCCTTATGATGGGTTTAAAAGCATGCAATATGCTTGCAGTAGAGCTACTCATCATGGCACCTAAATAGAATTGGATGTAAAAATGAACCCAGTATTAGTGATTAGGCATGCGCGGACTGAGGGCGCTGGCTTTTTTGGTCTTTTTTTAGATCAGAAACACATTCCTTGGCATATGATTTGTCTCGATAAAGGCGATGTACTTCCCTCAGATATGGCTAACTACAGCGGCTTGGTGATGATGGGCGGGCCAATGAGCGTGAATGATGACTTGCCTTGGATCGCGCAAGAGCTCACATTAATTAGACAAGCGATGGCTGAAAACTTGCCTGTGCTAGGCCACTGTTTGGGCGGTCAGCTAATTAGCAAAGCTTTAGGGGCAAAAGTGAGTGCGAACCCAGTTAAAGAAATTGGCTGGGGTGAAGTGCGCGCCAGTGCTGACAACAAAGCGGCTGAACTGTTTGGGGTGAGTACTTTTGAAAGCTTCCATTGGCATGGTGAAACTTTTGAATTGCCTGAGGGCGCTCAGCATTTGCTGGCAAGCCAATACTGTCAAAATCAAGCCTATCGAATAGGCAGTGCAATTGCATTTCAGTGCCATATTGAGATGACCGAAGAAATGGTCAACACTTGGTGTGAAAACGGCGCAGATGAGCTTTCAGCTTCAAGTAGCAGCCCCGCCGTGCAACAAGCCGAACAGATTCGAAGCAATTTAGCGCAAAGGGTTGCTAAGCTTAATCAGGTTGCAACGCATGTTTATTCAAAATGGATAGAGATGCTTAAGCACTAAATGCTAAACCAATAAATCTCTTGGCGTTTTGCTTGACCATTGTGGATAGATTCAACTATAACTACGCCATCCACTCATTAAAAAAGGAAAAATAATGCGTTTGATTGAACAACTTTTAGAAGCCGTCATGTTTCGTAGTCGTTGGGTGCTGGCACCTATGTATATCGGGCTAGTTGGTGGCTTAGTGCTGATGCTGGTTAAGTTTGTGCAAGAGTTTATGCACATCATTGCGCATATTATTGAAGCACCAGAGCAAGAAGTTGTTTTGTCGATTTTGGGCTTGGTAGATATCACCTTGGTTGCTAACTTATTAATTATGGTGATTTTTAGCGGCTACGAAAACTTTGTTTCAAAAATTGATGTGGCGAATCATGAAGACCGTCCAAGCTGGATGGGCAAAGTGGACTACTCAGGGCTCAAGCTCAAGCTGATAGGCTCTATCGTCGCGATTTCTGCAATTGATTTGCTCAAAGCCTTTATGCATCAATCCACCCCAGGTATAGAGCACCTAGGTAACTCACAAATGGCTTGGATGGTGGGGATACACTTTACCTTGATATTGTCGGGTGTCTTGTTTGCCGTGATGGATAAGATTTCAGAAACTGATCACCACTAATTTTATGCTTGAGTCTTAAGGTTGACTCTTAGGACTTAGCCCATATCCCGATAAACGGGTGGGGTGTTTAATAAAAAGCCGTGTGTCGACATGACCACGGCTTTTTTGATGGATGTTTGGCGCGCCCGGCGGGAGTCGAACCCACGACCTTTGGCTTCGGAAACCAACACT
>JBMSSY010000095.1:0-5954 GCA_049424605.1 Candidatus Methylopumilus sp. | reverse complement strand
CCAGATATTGCCCAAAATAAGGGTCAACTACCCCCTCCTCTATTAAGCTTTGCAACTGATATTGGGAGTGATTATTGCGTGAAACTGGCAGCGAACCCGATAGCGAAATTGATTTCACCATCAACAAATGCTCTGCATTGAGTTTGCTCGCAAGCCAAGCCGCCAAGCTATCGGACGTTAAATCCCAGCTCATCGGTAAATCATGATCCGCCAGCACCATAGCAGAAGGTTTCCAAATAACCGCACGATGTTGCCAGCCTCGCTCAGCAATCTCTAGCTCACTCGATGCTGTGACTAAATCTGCATTTAAGCCCACCATCAGGGTCGCATACTGATCCATCGCCATCACGGCCATTTGATGCGCGGTAGCGTCAGCAATCGCCGTCTTAGCTTGCGCTTCACGTACCGCATCCGCAAATAAGCCGCCACCTGGCACAATCACCACTTTGCCATCGCCAAACTGGGCGAACGCATCTAACCATGATTTAAGTTCTGGGCTGCCAATCAGACTGCCGCCTAATTTAACCACCCACATCAGGCTTTGCTTGCTTTCAAAGTCACATCCCCACCAAAACGGGCTATCAAAGCCAGCATAGATGAGGCCTTGTCCAAAGTTTCGCGATATTCTTTATCTAACTCAGAATCAGCCACAATGCCGCCGCCCGCGTAAAAACGTATTGTGGCTTGCGAATATATGGCGGTACGTATGCTGATATTGGTATCCATATTGCCATCAAAACCAATATAGCCAATAGCACCGCAATATAGCCCACGGCGATTAGGCTCCAGCTCTTCGATAATTTCCATGGCTCGTAGCTTAGGCGCGCCAGTAATAGAGCCGCCGGGGAAACAAGCGCGTAGCAAATCAATTGCGCTCTTGCCCTCTGCTAATCGGCCAGTCACGGTACTCACCAAATGATGCACATTGGCAAAACTCTCCAAGGCAAACAAATTGTCGGCGCGCACACTGCCAACTTCACAAGCTTTACTGATATCGTTGCGCAGTAAATCGACAATCATCAGGTTTTCGGCACGATCTTTGGTGCTGTTTTGCAAGGCCTGTGCATTGGTTGCATCTTGCTCTGCGTTGTCAGCCCTTGGTCGTGTGCCTTTGATAGGCCGCGTTTCCACATGCTGACCATGCACCTGTAAAAAACGCTCCGGAGAGGCCGATAGCACTTGCAGGGCTGATTCTCCCTCACCTAGGTTCATATAACTCATAAAAGGCGCGGGGCTAATCTCACGCAAAGCAAGGTAAGCCATCCAAGCATCGCCTTGGGCCTTAGCAGAAAACCGTTGAGCCAAATTGACTTGGTAACAGTCGCCCTCATAGATATATTGCTTAATTTTATTAAAAGCCAAACGATAATCTGCATAAGTCATATTGGACTTTAATGCAGAGCTGATTTGAAATGGCGCTTGCTTAAGGGGCTGTGGTGGCTGATCAAATAAAGCACACAAGTCTGCCCATTCCAGCTCTGTTTGCGGACTCATGCCATGAGCCACCAAATAAGCTTGTTTTAATTGGTGATCAACCACCAATGCCCAATCGTAAATCCCCACCATCATTTGCGGCATATTTTCAGCATCAAGCGCGGTGGATGGCAATTGCTCAATCCTGCGAGCCAAATCATAGGCAAAGTAGCCTATGGCGCCACCCTCAAAAGCCAATGCGGTTTGTTTGATTGGGTAAGACGCCAGCACTGATTTTACAAGTTCAAATGGGTCGTCTGTACTAGAACGCTCACCATTTGCGTCTTGAATTAATGTGCAATCACCATTGGTCACTAAACGCACAAAAGGCTTTGCCGCCATAATGTCGTAACGACCAAATTGGCTCTCAGGCTGTCCACTATCTAAAAATACCGCCCAAGGCCAATCGGCGATGCGTGCAAATAGTTGAGCGCTATCGGATGGATAAGCAATGGCGTGTTTTAACATGTGGCATCCATTCTTAGTTTTGCGACCGCCACCGCAGGCAAACAAACGCTTGCCCAATGGCTGGTTGCAGAAGCCTTAAACAGCGCATCAATATGCACATAAGGCCTAGCCAAACGCTCAGCCAAAGCAAGTGCTAAAAAGCGCCCCACGCCTGCACCTATTATCGGGGCTTGTTGCGGCATATCCACCAGCCTCAATAAAGCGCTTTGTAAGCGTTCCAATTGCAACTCCCTAAATTTAAATGCCAATGCCCGCCATGTTTCAATATCAGCATATTCCACATCATGCCCCACCATTCTAGCCAAACGACGCGCACTTTCGATTTCAGTTTTACCCTGTCCATCGGCTGTGTCCGCCATATCATCTTGTGCTGTTAACTCACCCGTTAAGCGATAAATATCTGCCGTGGTAGCAAAATGCTCTGCGGCAATATTGACCAAGCCACCTTCAAATTCAACTTTCTGAGCCAGCGCCATCACTGGGGTTCTGACCACGCCAGCATAAATCAATTCGTCATGACGCATACGCTCAGCATCGGTCAAACCTTGCGCGAACACCTCCGCATTTTTAAGCACAATCAAATCGCTAGTTGTGCTGCCAATATCAAGCAAAATGCCTTGTTCTATGGATTTTGCCACCCAACTAGCACTCGCATGCCAATTAGCTGAGGCAATTGCATCGGCATATAAAGCGACTTGCGAAAAATCAACAAAGCCTTGTCTCGCCGCATAAAATAACACTTCGCCAGATAAATGCTCACGCATAAATTGAGCAATCTGCATCACCCCAGCACGACGATTAGCAAAGATATCTACCAATTCGCCTGTCATGGTCACTGCGTGCTTTTGCGGACTGGCGTGTAAGCGATGCTCTAATTGACTAAAGATGGCTTGCACTGCCAGCGCCAGCTCGTCCATGCCCCGCCACAAAGGACAAGCCACTTGTAGCACCTCAAGCAAGTCACCCTGTTCAGAAATCAGCGCCGCTTTTAAATGCGCCCCGCCGACATCCCAGCCGAGCATGGTGTTTGAGTGAGTGAGTGTAGCTGGGCTAAGCATGCAGTGAAATTTCAACCTTGTGGTGTGCAATGACAGGCATTGTGAACGCATCATTATAGAACAAGTCGAGTAGCAACTGTGCTGGATTACAGCCACAGGCTTGATGCAAAGCCACATACGAAGTAGTCAATCGCGGATTGACCTCTATGACAAAAAACGCATCTTGATGAATCAGCAAATCCACGCCTACATAACCCGCCAAATCAGGCATGGCCTGAGCGATTTTTTGCGCCAGTTGCGTTAAAGCTGGCGCGTAGTGGGCCATGCCATTGACTAAGCCGCCATGATAAGAAAAGTGCTGGTCTTCAAGCTTGATGTACTGACGATTGCCACTTAAAAGATAAGCTTGTCCATGCTTGCAAAGCATAGAAATGCTCACCGCTTCGCCGTTTTGGTAAGGCTGAACAATATGACTATGCTGACGGTTTGGTAACCAGTCCTTTAGGGACAGCGCGTCGGCAAAATAACGCATATCATCACAACCAGCGCCGTCTCTAGGCTTGGCGACAAAAGCGCCGTGCATATCTGCTGGCAAGTCATACGCCAAATAGCTTGTTAAAGTCGGGATGCCATGCGCAACAAAGCATTGATAGCTGAGCCATTTATCGCCCGCCAGCTTAACGGCTGAAGCGGCACTGCCTAGCACGGGCTTATTTAAACGCTCAGCTAGATGGGTTAATTTCTCCAGCGCACCGCCTGTTTCAGGGGCAATGATTAATACTGCATCGACAGAGGCAATACATTGTTGCCACAAAGCCCAAACATCTTGATCAACATCCACCATCAATACTTGATGCGCTTGTTTAGGCGCTTGCAGACGTTGATCGCAAGTCGTCAATATTTGCACATCGTCCAAATGCCCAAAATCGCGCAACACGGCATCAAGCATCATCGCGCCCTCAGCTAATAAGGACGGGGGCAGTGGCTCACGGTATAATCCACCACCCGTTATAAATTCGCAGATAAAAATTTTCAAATGAATATTATTCCCGTGCTTGATTTGATGAATGGTCAGGTTGTCCATGCCAAACATGGGGATAGACATCAATACACGCCCATTCAGTCTGCATTGACCGATAGCAGCGAACCATTGCTTGTAGTGCAGGCTTTGCTGGCATTATACCCATTCAAACAGCTGTATATTGCAGACATCAACGCAATTCAAAAAAATGGCCATCATCAAGCAAGCATTATTGAAATCACAACAAAATTTCCAGCGCTTGAGCTATGGCTAGACGCTGGCTTTGACACTGTGAGCAGCATAGAAGCTTGCCAACAGAGCAACATCAGGCCAGTCTTGGGTTCAGAAAGCTTGCAAGATATGCTGCAATTAGCAACATTGTTGGCGGCATGCAAAACTCAGCCGATTTTGTCTTTAGATTATCGAGATGATGTATTGCAGGGGCCAGCCGATATTTTGCAACATGCTCATTTATGGCCCGAAGATGTGATTGTCATGACGTTGAATAAAGTGGGGAGCAATACTGGGCCTGATATGCAAAAGCTGGCTACGCTTAAAAACCTGTCAAAACCTCAGGCGCTTTATGCCGCTGGCGGCGTGCGTAATCTCTCCGACTTAGTACAGCTCAACACATTAGGCATCAGCGGCGTATTGATTGCCAGCGCCCTACACAACAAAGCGCTCAGCCCTCAGCAAATTAAAAGCGTGCAAACTTAAAAGTGACAGCCGCAAAAAAGCCCAAACAAGTTGGGCTTTTTTATACCGCTTGCTTCTAAGGATTACTTAGCAGCAAATGGATGCACTGAATCTTTGTATGCTTTAACAACGTCAGCCACTTTAGGCTCACGGGCAATTGCATTCTTCAAAGCTTGTTTAGTTGCTTTGTAGTTCCAATCTTGGATACGCTCATCAATATCAGCATGGCTGTCAATAAACACGCCTACGCAAATGAAAATGTTGTCAGCTTCATCTTGTGGGATAGTGCCATCAGCAACACAATCCATCACCGCCATCGCCACGCCACGTTGTGCTGGACCAAACATTTGAACAGCTTGACGACCATTTTTAATGGTCACTTTATTAAACATCACTGTCGCTGGTTTAACCATCATATTCGGTGCAACAATCGCTAAAAGACCGTTAACGCCTTGCTTTTGGTCAGTCAAAGTACGGCAAAAAGCATCTTCAGCAGCGCTACCACGAGGTCCTAAAATCAAATCAATATGTGCTACGTTATACAAATCTAGACCACTATGGTCAGGACGCTCTTCAATTACCAATGCTTCACCAACTAAAACACGATCGATTACAGCCATTTTCGTTCTCCAATATCAACGTTTCCGAAGAAACAAACTAGTGCTGCTTGATAAGCAACACTCTACAAAAACCAACGTCTGTTGGACGTTAACTTAATTTAGTTAGTATTATCCCACAAATTAATTATCACTTTTATGACATTACCCTGACTTTTACAACTCAGTAACAATTAAAAAAGCCCACATAAAGTGGGCTTTAAAGCGCAAATGCCAACAAGGGCAAATTGCAAAAATTACTCTAGGTTGGCGTGTATAGCGCGCATACCTTCTTCAGTTAAACCTTTAGCATGAATCAACTCAGAAATTGCAGCTTCCAAGAAAATCAACGTTGAAAGTTCGAACTGTGAACCCATCGGCATGCCCTTAGTGAGTGGGAAACTGTCATCTTGACCAATTTGAATCACTAAATCAGCCACATCAGCCATTGGTGAAGATTTCTTCATAGAAATCACAACCAATTTAGCGCCAACTGATTTTGCTTTTTTAACAAATGGAAGTAATGTTTCTGTACCACCAGAGCCTGAAACCAACACCAACAAGTCACCAGATTTAATTGCTGGCGTTACCACTTCGCCAATCATATTCACGTTGTAACCAGCGTGCACTAAACGCATAGCGAAAAAACGTGACACCAATAGTGAACGACCAGCACCACCGATGAATGTGCGACCTGCTTTT
>JBMSSY010000094.1:0-5967 GCA_049424605.1 Candidatus Methylopumilus sp. | reverse complement strand
AAAACAGCCTTTATATTATGTTAATTATTCCTGCTATCGATTTAAAAGACGGTCACTGTGTACGTTTAAAACAAGGTTTGATGGAAGACGCGACAGTGTTTTCTGAAGACCCCGGTGCAATGGCACGCCATTGGGTTGACCAAGGCGGTAAGCGTTTGCACCTTGTGGATTTGAATGGCGCATTTGCTGGTAAGCCAGTCAATGAAGGCGCAATTAAAGCCATTGTTGAAGCTTGCCGTGGAGAAATCCCCATTCAGTTGGGTGGCGGTATTAGAGACTTGGAAACCATTGAGCGATACCTAGATAAAGGTATTGATTATGTGATTATCGGCACCGCCGCAGTGAAAAACCCAGGCTTTTTGCATGAGGCATGTTATGCCTTCCCTGGACAAATCATGGTTGGTTTAGATGCAAAAGATGGCAAAGTGGCTGTCGATGGCTGGTCTAAACTAACAGGCCATGACGTTATCGATTTAGCTAAGAAGTTTGAAGATTATGGTGTCGAAGCCGTGGTTTATACCGACATTGGTCGTGACGGCATGTTAAGTGGCGTGAATATTGAAGCCACGGTAGCTTTGGCGCAAGCGCTGACCATCCCCGTGATTGCCAGTGGCGGCATTACCGATTTAGATGATGTGCGTAAGCTGTGTGCTGTTGAGAGTGAGGGCATTATGGGCGCGATTACTGGTCGGGCGATTTATGAGGGCACGCTTAACTTTGAAGCGGCTCAAGCATTAGCCATTGAGTTAAACGGCTAATGTTAGCTAAACGCATTATTCCTTGTCTTGATGTGACCGATGGCCGCGTGGTTAAAGGCGTTAATTTCCTTGAGCTACGAGATGCAGGCGATCCAGTTGAAATTGCGCGGCGCTATGATGAGCAAGGCGCAGATGAATTAACTTTTTTAGATATTACCGCTAGCTCTGATAATCGCGGTTTGATTTTGCATATTATTGAACAAGTCGCTTCCCAAGTATTTATCCCGCTGACCGTTGGTGGCGGCGTGCGAGAGGTGGAAGATGTGCGCCGCTTGCTTAATGCGGGGGCGGATAAAGTCAGTATCAATACTTCGGCGGTACTCAATCCGCAGTTGGTTGCTGATGCGGCAGATCGTTATGGTTCGCAATGTATCGTCGTGGCAATTGATGCCAAACAAGTGGGGCTGAATGCGCACGGTCAACCCAAGTGGGAAGTCTTTACCCATGGTGGTCGCAAAGAAACAGGCTTGGACGCGGTGGAATGGGCGCGTAAGATGGTAAGTCTGGGAGCAGGTGAATTGCTGGTGACTAGCATGGATAGAGACGGTACCAAAATAGGCTTTAATCTTGGCTTGAATAAAGCAATTAGCGATGCGGTCGATGTGCCGATTATTGCTTCTGGCGGCGTGGGTAATTTGCAGCATTTGGTTGATGGTGTGAAGTTGGGCGGCGCTGATGCAGTGTTGGCAGCCAGCATTTTTCATTATGGTGAATACACTGTCAGGCAAGCAAAAGAATATATGCGTGACCATGGCATAGAGGTGAGGCTGTGAGCTGGCTAGATCAAGTCCATTGGACCGATGGTTTAGTGCCAGTGATTGCGCAAGAATTGGGCACTCAGCAAGTATTGATGTTCGCTTTTATGAATCGTGAAGCTTTGCAGTTAACCGTTGAAACGGGGCAAGCGGTGTATTGGTCGCGGTCACGTAACAAACTATGGCATAAGGGCGAAGAGTCTGGCCATGTGCAAAAAGTGCATGAGTTACGTTTAGATTGCGATGCGGACGTGATTTTAATGACGGTAGAACAGATTGGTGGCATTGCTTGTCATACAGGGCGACACGACTGCTTTTTTCAGAAGCTGGAAAATGGCCTATGGATAACCGACAAGCCAGTGCTTAAAAATCCAGAGGAAATTTACAAACATGAATGACATTATTCTGCGCCTCACCGAGTTGTTAGAAGCTCGTAAAGATGCCGATCCGCAAACTTCTTACGTTGCCAAGCTATATAGCAAAGGCATGAATGGCATCCTTAAAAAGGTGGGCGAAGAAGCAGCAGAAACCATTATTGCAGCAAAAGACGGTAGCAAAGAAGATTTGATTTATGAAACCGCTGATTTGTGGTTTCACACCATGGTGATGCTTGCCCAAGCAGGGCTGAGCGCGCAGGACGTTTTAGCTGAGTTGGCGCGCCGTGAAGGTTTGTCTGGCATTACCGAAAAAGCATCACGGCCTAAAGAGTAGAGATTAACAATGAGCGCAGATTGTATTTTTTGTAAAATCAGCAAGGGTGAAATTCCTTCAAAGAAGATTTTTGAAGACGAAGACTTAATCGTTTTTCATGATATTCACCCGATTGCCCCAGTACATTTTTTGATAGTGCCTAAATTGCATCTTGATAGCCTTGCCTCGGCAGATCAGTCGCATCAAGAGTTACTCGGTAAGATGTTATTACTAGCGCCTAAACTGGCTACAGATCAAGGTTTAAAAGGCTTCCGCACCATGATTAATACAGGTCGTGAAGGCGGACAAGAGGTGTTTCATATTCACATTCATGTGTTTGGTGGCGGGGCGACTTTACCCAAAACTTAATTAGGAGTTTTCTCATGTTTAAAGAATTAATTGTTATCTTAGTGATTGCACTTGTGGTGTTTGGGACTAAGCGCCTACGCAATATTGGCGGTGATTTGGGTGGCGCGATTAAAAACTTCAAAGATGCAATGAAAGAAGAAAATAAGCCTGAAGAAGGCCGTAAAGTAGAAACGATAGATGCTGAAGTGACTGATAAAACAAAGCACTAGTTTTTATTTATGTTTGATGTTGGATTTTCAGAGCTTGTGCTTATCGCAGTCGTTGCATTGATTGTGCTTGGGCCCGAACGGCTGCCTAAAGTCGCTCGCACGGCTGGCGCATTGATTGGGCGCATGCAGCGCTATGTTGCCAATGTAAAGTCTGAAGTAGAACGTGAAATGCAATTTGAAGACCTCAAAAAATTGCAACAACAAATCCAAGCGCAGTCTGCTCAAATTGAACAGACGATACGCTCAGATGCTGATCAAACCCCCGCCACATCCCCAAGTGAAATTCCATTAGAAGACACCAAGCCAGCAAAAAAAACTAGGTCAGCCAAGAAGCCTAAATCAGCATGAGTGTGACCGATACTTTTATTTCGCATTTGCTGGAACTGCGTAGCCGCTTACTTAAGATGGTGTTGGGCTTAGTCGTGGCTATGCTTGCTTTTCTGCCTTTTTCAAACGCCCTTTACACTTGGCTGGCGCAGCCTTTGTTAAGCCATATGCCAGTGGGTACGCATATGATAGCCACAGCGGTCACCACGCCTTTTTTAGTGCCGATGAAGGTTTCTACATTGGTGGCGATAGTTGCCTCATTGCCTTATACCTTGTATCAAGCTTGGGCATTTGTCGCGCCGGGGCTTTATCTGCATGAACGGCGATTTATCGCCCCTTTGATTATTGCCAGCACATTGTTATTTTTGGCGGGTATGGCCTTTGCCTATTTTGCGGTATTTCCAGTGTTGTTTGGTTTTATTACTGCCTCCGCACCGCAAGGCGTTGCTGTGATGACTGATATAGGCAGCTATTTGGATTTTGTGACCACCATGTTTGTTTCATTTGGCTTGGCGTTTGAAGTGCCTATTGCGGTTGTAATGTTGGTTAAATTCAATCTTGTTAATATCGAGATGCTAAAAGAAGCGCGGCCTTATGTGATTGTTGGCGCTTTTGTTGTGGGCGCAATTCTGACCCCACCCGATGTGATATCACAAATTATGCTGGCTTTGCCTTTGTGGTTTTTATACGAGGCAGGAGTGTTGGTGGCGAAGTTTGTTGCGCCCAGAGGCCAGACCGCCGATTAACAGTGTCTAGTTGTTGGCGAGTTTAGGTCTGCGCCCAATCAACACAGAGACCTTGATTTCTTTTTGATCCCGTGCAATTTTCAATAAGGCTTGCTTGTTGGGTTTTAAGGCTGAAATCAGCCCCAGCATATGGTTGCTATCAAGCACCTGCAAGCCGTTAACTTCCAATAAGATATCGCCCGCTTTTAGCCCTGAACGTTCGGCAGGGCTATTCTTGATAATGCCTGCAATCAAAGCCCCTTGTGTGTTTTTGAGTTTGAATGAGGTTGCCAGTTCAGTGTTTAAGTCTTGCGTTTCAATGCCTATCCAGCCACGGGTGACGCTGCCTTGGCGTATGATCTGCTCCATTACCTGCTTGGCAATACTAACTGGAATAGCAAACCCTATGCCCATAGAGCCACCATTACGCGAATAAATCGCGCTATTAATCCCCACCAAATTGCCATCTGCATCAATGAGTGCGCCGCCTGAGTTACCTGGATTGATAGACGCATCGGTTTGAATGAAATTTTCAAAGGTGCTGATACCAAGATGATTACGGCCTAAAGCGCTAATAATGCCTTGCGTTACAGTTTGACCAACGCCAAAAGGATTGCCTATGGCTAACACTACATCACCCACTTTGTTTTTTTCAGGGTTAGCAAAAGTAATGGCAGGTAGATTTTTTACATTAATTTTAAGTACCGCTAAATCAGTATCTGGGTCAGCGCCCACAATCTTTGCCCGCACCGTGCGACCATCCGCTAAAGCAACTTCAATCTCATCGGCTGCTTCAATCACATGCTGATTGGTTAGAATCAAGCCGCTCTCATCGACAATAACGCCAGACCCCAAACTTGTTTCACGTTGTGACTGATCATCCAATTGATCGCCGAAAAAGTGCTTAAACAATGGATCATCAAGAAACTGCTGGTGCGGGTTGCTTGAGTTCTTCTTGCTCGTAAAAATATTCACCACCGAAGGCATGGCTTTTTGTGCGGCATCGCTATAAGAGCCTGTGCTGCTTGTGTGCGTAGAGGTTTTGCTGACGCTATCTTCAAGGTATTGCATATTCGAGTTAATCAGTTTTGGGTAAAAAATTTGCGCGACAAATACAACAGCCAAGCTGATAGCGACGGTTTGTGCGAAAATGAGCCAGAGCTTCTTCATATGGTCAACCAATTAAAAAATATTCAACGCAACGATTTTGGAATCAAAAGATGGAATTAAAACAGCTGGTAAATTATACCCGACAACTTTTGCAAGTGGAGCGATTCGTAGACTATTGTCCTAACGGTTTGCAGGTAGAAGGTAAGCCGAATGTTAATAAAATCGTGACGGGAGTAAGTGCTAGCATGGACTTGCTGCAAGCCGCCAAACAAGCGGGTGCAGATGCAGTGTTGGTTCATCATGGCTATTTTTGGAAAAATGAAGATGCTTGTGTAGTGGGGATGAAGCGGCAACGTATTCAATTTCTGCTTGAGAATGAAATCAGTTTGTTGGCTTACCATCTGCCGCTTGATGCTCATCCTGAGTTAGGAAATAACGCTCAGCTAGCTAAAGTTTTGGCGCTGGAGCTAGAAACTTATTCTGGTAATCAAAATCTGATTGCTCAGGGCCGCTTGAGCCATACACAAACGCTTGCCGCATTTGCAGATTTTCTTGGCGCGCAGTTGGGTAGAACGCCATTGGTGATTGGTGATTTAACTCGGCCTGTCAAAACCTTGGCATGGTGCACTGGTGGGGCGCAAGGATACATGGCAGACGCCATAGCACTGGGGGTTGATCTATTTATTAGCGGCGAAATTTCAGAACAAACAGTCCACTTGGCGCGCGAATCTGGCGTAGCTTATATCTCGGCTGGACATCATGCCACTGAGCGTTATGGTGTGAAGGCGCTTGGCGAGCATATTGCCCAGCAATTTGGTTTGGCACACAGCTTTATTGATATTGATAATCCAGTTTGAGCAGATTGCCTTTCAGTAAGCAATAAATTTGTTGAATGAGGCATAAATTAAAGGCTTCAAGGGTTTTAGTTTTCGGTTGAAACCTGTAAAATGCGTGCTTGAATTTAAGGTAGCGTCAATGTAGTTTAGAAATTAAGGACATGTGATGGCGAATCAAGAAGTAGATC
>JBMSSY010000093.1:0-6028 GCA_049424605.1 Candidatus Methylopumilus sp. | reverse complement strand
TTTTTTGAGTATCGTGCATAAGTACTGATAACGCAAGGCTTTTTTTGTTTTCAGCTACGCCCTGGCCTTGGTAAATATCGAATAAGGCCACGTCCATTAGCATGGGGATGGCCGCTTTTTTAATGGCAGCCATCATGCTGCTAACAGGCATTTTTTCATCCACCACGACCGCCAAATCGCGCCGCACCGGCAACAATTTAGAAACTTCCTGATATGCCGGAATGCGGCGATTCAATATGGCATCCACGTCTAACTCAAACAAAAAGGTACTTTTGGTTAAGTTGTAATGCTGCTGCCATTTTGGATGAAGTTTACCTAACCAACCTATCGGCTTGCCATCCTGCAGGATGCGGGCAGTTTGGCCTGGGTGCAAGGCGCTGTGCTCGGCTTTTTCATAAGTAAGCGGCAATAAAGCCGACGCATCACCAAGCAAGGCATCAACGTGGGCCTTAATTTCAAAGAAATCCACATCGTCTGCTGCTGTAGCCCATTGCTCAGGTTTTGCACTGCCGTAAGCCAACCCTGCAATACGCGTTGTTTCAACAAAAGATGACTGCTGCCCATTTGCATAATGGTAGCTAGCGCCTAATTCAAACAGCATGGCTCGGTCTTGTTTGCGATTTAGGTTATAAACCAAGCTATCCAATAAACCGCCCCATAAACTGCTGCGCATCACGCTTAGGTTGCTAGCAATCGGGTTTTTAAGTTTTATGGGCCTAGGGTTGGCCAGCAAGTCGGTCTCCCAAGCTTCATCAACAAAGCTGTAGTTCACCAATTCTTGGTAACCACAGGCAACCATGCGATCGCGCAATTCGGCTTGATGGGCACGCGCTTCTGGCGCTTCTAGCATGCTTAATGTCGCGACCGGCGCTTTTGCTGGGATGTGATCGTAGCCGTGCAGGCGAGCAACTTCTTCAATCAGATCTTCTTCTATGCTGATATCAAAGCGGTAGCTGGGCGGCACCACGGTGAACACGCTTTGCTCTAAGGTGTAAGTAAAGCCTAATTGCGTTAACAATTGCGCGACTTTATCCTCAGTAAAGGGAATGCCCAACACAGAAACCAAACGACTTAAGCGCAATTTAACTGGGAGCCTGCTTGGTAGTTCGCCTTGGCACTCGGTCACCTCACCGGCTTTGCCGCCGCACAACTGTTTAATCAATTGCGTGGCGTATTCCAAAGCCAGACGCGTGTTGGCAAAATCCACGCCACGCTCAAAGCGATAGGATGAATCGGTACTTAAACCCAATCTACGTGCCTTACCGGCAATCACCGTTGGCGTAAAATAGGCGCTCTCTAGAAACACAGCGGTACTGGCCTCGTCGACTGAGGTAGATTGACCACCCATAATGCCGGCTAAGGCAATCGGACCGCTGCCATCGGCTATCACTAAGTCATCGCTTTTCAGGCTAACTTCTTGCTCATTTAATAAACGTAAGCTTTCGTTTTTTTGCGCAAAACGCACGGTGATGTCGCCACTTAACTTATTGGCGTCAAAAGCGTGCATGGGTTGCCCTAATGCTAGCAAGACATAGTTGGTCACGTCAACCAGCACATTAATGCTGCGCAAACCACTGCGCGCTAATCGCTTTACCATCCATGCCGGCGTGCTCACCTTGGCATTCACACCCGTTATAAGGCGGCCGCAATAACGTGGGCAAGCTTGCTGCTCCGCCACCACTGCGCTGAAGCGATCGGCCGTGTCGCTGGGCACCGATTTAATTTCTTCAAAGCAAGTGGCGGCGCCAGTAATGGCGGCCACATCACGCGCGATACCAGTCAAGCTCAAGCAATCGCTACGGTTAGGTGTCAACTTAAGTGTAAGCAAGTGATCGTCTAGATCTAAATATTGACGTATATCCTGGCCTACGGGCGCTAGGCTATCTAGCTCCAATAAACCAGTGGCCTCAGCCGTCAAACCAAGCTCCTTGGATGAACACATCATGCCAAATGAGTCGACGCCACGCACTTTGGCTTGCTTGATATCAATGCCAGGCAATTGCGCACCCACCAAAGCACAGGGGGCGACTAGGCCGGTGCGGGCGTTGGCTGCACCGCAAACGATTTGTATGGGTTGCGCTAAACCTACATCAACCGAACAGACTTGCAAGCGGTCGGCATCCGGGTGTTTTTCCACACTAACTATCTTGGCCACCACAACCTTGGTGAATGGCGCAGCCACCGGCTGCATGCCCTCCACCTCTAGACCGGCCATGGTCAAGGCATGACTGAGTGCCTGACTGTCCAAATCCGTGCCGACCAGACTGCGTAACCAATTTTCTGAAAACTGCATAATGCTTTTTAACCTTAACTGAGGGGTGAATTAACGCTAGCTAGCCTTATTTAAACTGGCTTAAAAAACGCAAATCATTATTAAAGAAATGGCGTAAATCGTTCACGCCATAACGCAACATGGTTAAGCGCTCTACGCCCAAACCAAATGCAAAACCGCGGTATTTTTCGCTGTCTATATTGACGTGTTTAAACACTTCCGGGTGCACCATGCCGCAACCGCCTATCTCTAACCAGCCGCCATTCCAGCTCATGTCCATTTCAGCTGAGGGTTCAGTAAACGGAAAGAAAGACGGGCGAAAGCGCACGGTTAAGTCGTCACGCTCAAAGAATTTTTGCAAGAAGTCTTGCACCACGCCTTTTAAATTAGCAAAGCTGATGTCTTCGTCTACCCATAAGCCTTCTACCTGATGAAACATAGGTGAATGGGTGGCATCCGAATCAACGCGGTAAACGCGACCAGGCGCAATGATTTTTAGTGGTGGGGTTTTATGGGTCTTAAGTGCATTTTCCATATAACGAATTTGCACGGGTGATGTGTGCGTGCGTAACACGTTCGCATCGTCGATATAAAAGGTGTCGTGCATGGCACGCGCTGGATGGTCTTCGGGGATGTTAAGCGCCGTAAAGTTATAAAAATCCGTTTCGATTTCCGGACCGGTCGCCACTTCAAAACCAATCGAATGAAACAATTGCTCTATGCGTTGCAGCGTAAGCGTCACTGGATGCAAGCCACCTGTGGATTGCGCACGGGCCGGCAGACTCACGTCTATGGATTCTTGCGCTAATTGTTTGGCTTGCTCAGCGTTAAGCAAGGCTTCACGACGTGATGTCAGCGCCGCTTCCACGGCCTGTTTGACCACATTAATGGCGGCACCAGCCGCGGGCCGCTCCTCGTTACTCAGTTTACCCAAACCCTTTAAGGCGTCGGTCAGCAAACCGGTTTTACCAAGGTATTTGGCCTTAGCAATTTCCAGCTCATTCATGTTGGCACTGGATGCAAAATCCGCTTGCGCTTGCGGAATTAAATGGCTTAAATCTGTCATGTAAATGGGGATCTTTAAAAAACTGGTTTTTTATTTAAGTGTATAATTTTACAGCAAAAAAAAGAGGCCTAAGCCTCTTTTTCTACTTATTTTTTAAATAAGTTTGCTTACTAAACAGCCAAGGCTTTTTTAGCCATTTCAACAAACTGAGCAAATGCCGTTTTGTCGAATACTGCTAAGTCAGCCAATACTTTACGATCCACTTCCACTGCGGCTTTTTTCAAGCCATTCATGAAGCGGCTGTAAGTTAAACCACACTCACGTGCACCGGCATTAATACGGGCAATCCATAAGGTGCGGAATTGACGTTTTTTCTGTCTACGGTCACGGTATGCGTATTGACCTGCTTTCATTACCGCTTGCTTGGCAACGCGGTAAACGTTTTTACGACGACCGCGATAACCTTTAGCGGCTTTTAATACTTTCTTGTGTCTTGCGCGAGCGATGACACCACGTTTTACTCTAGGCATATCGGTCTCCTTATCGTGTAGGCATCATTGCGCGAACGCGTTTGACGTCTGTTGCTGAGATGATCGCCGTGCCGCGTAGTTTACGCTTTTGCTTGGTGGTCTTTTTGGTTAGGATATGGCGTAAGTGAGAGTGGGTACGTTTCACTTTACCATTACCCAAGAATTTGAAGCGCTTTTTAGCGCCACTCTTGGTTTTCATTTTTGGCATTTTGTTCTCCTTGAACTTAAGTTATGAGTGCTTAGGCATGCCGTTAAGCCGTATCACTCGGGATCCTACTAAAACTATGAACTCTTTTTGGGAGCGCCTAAAACCATCACCATTTGGCGACCTTCCATTTTAGGAAACTGCTCCACCACTGCTACGTCTTTAGTATCAGCCTCTACTCGTCTCAACAGAGCCAAACCGAACTCTTGATGGGTAATTTCTCGACCTCTAAAACGCAATGTAATTTTTGCTTTATCGCCGTCTTGAATAAAGCGAATGATGTTGCGCACTTTAATGGCGTAATCACCGTCATCCGTTCCTGGGCGAAACTTCACTTCTTTTATGCTTACTTGCTTTTGCTTAAGTTTAACTTCGTGCTGTTTTTTACTTTCAGCGTATTTAAACTTACCGTAATCCATCAACCTACACACAGGCGGCTCAGCATTCGGCGCGATTTCCACAAGATCAATGTCCGCTTCTTCGGCTTTTGCAAAAGCTTCCGTCAAAGACATGATGCCTAAAGGCTCACCTTCTATGCCCACCAAGCGAACTTGCGATCCTGTTATATCGCCGTTAATTCGCGTTTCTTTTTCCTGTGCTATATCAAATTCTCCAAATAGTTAAGCCGCGCATTTTCAGATGGTTAAGTATTAATGCTAATACTTAACAAGCTAAACCTTAGTTTCCAATTCTGCTTTTAAGCGCTCAATTAGCGCCTCAATCGGCATAGAACCTAAGTCTTCGCCTTTTCTGGTACGCACGGCCACATGTCCTGTTTGCATCTCACGCTCACCTGCTACTAACAAGTAAGGCATTTTTTGCATACTATGTTCACGTATTTTATAGGTTATCTTCTCATTTCTCAAGTCAAATTCGCAACGCAAGCCATTTTTCTTCAGCTTTTCAACCACTTGGCGCACGTAATCGGCTTGGTTTTCGGAAATATTCAACACCATCACCTGCACTGGCGCTAACCAAAGCGGCATGGCGCCAGCATAGTGCTCAATCAATATGCCTATAAAGCGCTCCATGGAGCCGACTATGGCTCGGTGCAACATGACCGGGCGTTGACGACTGTTGTCCTCCGCGACGTACTCGGCACCAAGGCGCTCGGGTAAGTTGGAATCCAATTGTATGGTGCCGCACTGCCACAACCTGCCCAAAGAATCCTTGAGGGTAAATTCAATTTTAGGACCGTAAAATGCGCCCTCACCGGCTTGGTATTCAAAATCCAAGTTGTTTGATTTAAGCGCATTGGCCAAAGCGGTTTCGGCCTTATCCCAATCGACATCGCTGCCTATGCGTTTTTCCGGACGAGTAGAAAGCTTGACTAAGACATCGCTAAAGCCAAAGTCACCGTAGGCCTTGTAGAGCATCTTAATGAAATCGGCCACTTCGGCCTCAACTTGATTTTCAGCGCAAAATATATGCGCATCGTCTTGGGTAAAGCCGCGCACACGCATGAGACCATGTAAGGATCCGGAAGGCTCATTACGATGTCAAGAACCAAACTCAGCCAAGCGTAAGGGCAAATCACGGTAACTGTGCAAGCTGCTGTTGAAAATTTGCACGTGGCCAGGGCAGTTCATCGGCTTAACGGCGTAATCACGGCTTTCCGAGGCGGTGACAAACATGCCCTCGCGGTAGTTTTGCCAATGGCCGGATTTCTCCCATAAGGTTTTATCCATGATAGTGGGCGTGCGCACTTCTTGGTAATTGTATTCGCGGAACATTTTACGCATGTACTGTTCCACTTCCTGCCAAATGCTCCAACCACGTGGATGCCAAAACACCATACCCGGGGCGTCGTCTTGCATATGGAAATAATCCAGCTGCTTACCCAATTTTCTGTGGTCACGCTTTTCCGCTTCTTCCAACTGAAACAGATGCGCGTCCAACTCTTCTTTATTACGCCATGCTGTTCCGTAAACGCGCTGCAACATCTCATTGTTGCTGTCGCCGCGCCAATACGCACCGGCCAACTTCATCAACTTAAAGGCTTTTAACTTGCCCGT
>JBMSSY010000092.1:0-6040 GCA_049424605.1 Candidatus Methylopumilus sp. | reverse complement strand
TTGGCGCTTAGCCAGATATTCTATAAAGTAGTTGGCAGTTTAGCCAGTGCCTAAGCCAATCACCATGCCATTTTTGACGAGTTTAGCGGCTTCAAAGGCGACTAATTCTTTATCATTCATATTGAGCTCCTATCAAGCAATTGATTCACGTTGTCTAGCCCGCGCCAGCGCAGGCCGCTCAGAAAGCCTATTCATATAAGCTAGCAAAGTGTCGTCTAGCTTTATTTTGACATGATGCGCCCAATGCAATACTGATACGCAAACGATATCTGCCGCAGTGAATTGCTCACCCGCCAAATAGGTTTTGCCTTGGAGATGCGCGCTTAAAATCGCGGCGGCTTTGTCAAACTCCCAAAAACTGGTGCTGACTACCGCAGGGACTTTTTTATCTTCAGGCAAAATCCGATCATGTTTGGCGGCTGTCCATAAATGCACTTCTAGCTCTGCCACCACAAAAAATAGCCACTGAAAATACTCGGCACGGGCTTTTGCCTCCGTTGGAATAAGTTTGGCAGCAGGAAATTTTTCGGCGATATACGTACAGATGGCCGCAGATTCACTGATTGCTTGCCCGTCATCCACTAAGCTTGGAATTTTCCCGCAGGGGTTGATGGCTAGAAACTCAGGTTTTTTGTGATCGCCATTACGAAGGTTAATCAGCTGGTAATCATACTCCGCACCAGCTTCCTCTAAAGCCCAAGCGACACGAACTGAGCGGGTTTGTGGGTAGCCATAAAGTTTTATCATCAGGTGATTGCCTTTCTAATGGAGGTAATCAGAGTAGTTTAAGTTAAAATGCGACAAGGCTTAAGTTTAAGTAAATCTTCATGACATTCAAACACATTATTTCACGTGATAACACGCTTTTTAAACAGCTTAAAAAACTGGCTGAGTCTTCACGTGAGCGGCGCAAGCTAGGTGAGACTTTGCTCGATGGGGCGCACTTGCTGGAGAGTTATCAGGCTGTGTTTGGTGAGCCGCGATTGCTGATTATCGCTGAGGGCGAAAGTACGGCTGAAGTCTCGCATCTTATTCAGCAGTTAGCAGATGTGCCGACGGTGATGTTCCCAACTTTGATGTTTATGGAGCTTGCCCCAGTGGCAAGCCCAACTGGCATTTTGGCTTTGGTGAAAACGCCAAGCATTGCGCCGCCAGCATCGCCTGATTTTGTGTTGATGTTAGAAGATATTCAAGACCCAGGTAATTTGGGCAGCATGCTTCGTAGCGCCGCCGCGGCTGGCGTGGATGCTGTTTATTTGTCAGAAGGCTGTACCGAAGCTTGGTCACCTAAGGCGCTAAGAGGCGGGCAGGGCGCGCAGTTTGTCTTGCCTATCGTTGAGCGTGCTGATTTAGTGGGCTTGGCGAGTCATTTTGCGGGGCAAGTGTTAGCCACAACGCTGGGCGGCGATTCTATTTATCAGATGGATTTGACTGGGCCGACTGCGATTGTGATTGGTAATGAGGGTAATGGGTTAAGCTCAGCCATGCAAAAAGCCGCTAGCCATCATGTCACCATCCCAATTGCGCAAGGGGTTGAGTCGCTGAACGCTGCTGCTGCTGCTTCAATTTGTTTGTTTGAGCGGGTTAGGCAGACGCTTTAGCGATGGGTTTTTCTGTTTGTGGTGAGCTTGGGGAATGACTTTATGCTTCGACAGGCTCAGCAAGAACGGCAGGGTGTTTGAGTGCTTCGACAAGCACAGCAAGAACGGTAGGGATGTTTGGGTGCTTGGCCAAGCTCACTAAAAACGGTGTTAGTGTTTGGTTTTTGAGACGGGCGGCATAATATCTGCTGCAAAAAGCTGCTCTGCATCCACTTTATCAAACACATAAGCCGCATTACAAAAATCGCAATTCACTTCGATTTCGCCGCGTTCGGCAATAATGCTTTCGATTTCCGATGCACCTAGCATTTTGAGCATATTGCCGACATTTTTGCGTGAGCAAGAGCAACGGAAGCAAATATTGCGTGGGTCAAACAGGCGCACGTCCTCTTCGTGGAACAGCCGAGTAAGCAATGTTTCCGCAGAGAGGGTCATCAATTCTTGATCGGTGATGGTTTCTGCTAAATAGCCAGTTCTCGCCCAAGCATCTGCATCTTGTTCTGGTAAATCAGGCAGTTTTTGCAACAGCATGCCTGCGGCTGATTGTTGGTCACAAGCCAACCAAATGCGCGTTTCAATTTGTTCAGAGCGTTGCATATAGTTTTGCAAGATTTCGCTAATGCTGTCGCCTTCAATTGGCACAATGCCTTGATAAGTCTGCCCGCCATCTTTGGGGTCTAGGGTAATCACAAAATGACCATTGCCGACGAGTTCGCTAAAGCTTTGCTGATTGATCTCGCCCTGCCATTTTGCCGTGGCGCGCATTTCAAGCGAGGCGCTACATTCCACCACCAATAGGCTAAGCGGCCCTTGGCCTTGAATCTGCAAAATTAGTGCGCCGTTTTCTAGTTTTAGAGTGGCGGCGAGTAGCGCCGCTGCTGCCATTAGCTCGCCCAGTGCATTTTTTAATGCGGGTGGATATGCTACGTGTTGAAGCGCTCTGTTGTAAGTATCTTGCAAGCGAACCGTGTTGCCGCGTATCGGGGTGTTGTCAAACACAAAGCGGTGGAGTTGGTCTTGAGATAATGCGGTGTTTTTGAATGTTGTCATGTGCGGCATTTTATCATGACAAGCTCAAGGCTAAACTTGAAAATCTGCGGCTTTAAAAAGTAGGCGAGAAAACCATGCTGCGTTGACGCGGCACTTTTTGAATATCCCAATGTTGTAGCGCCCATTGCCAAATATCGCTGCTACTGTGGCACGCTAAATCTGCGGGTGGATGCTGACCTAAAAAGGAGAGTGCTTGGCATAGCCAGATAGGGGCTTGAGCTGGGTTAATGGGGCTTGCAAGCGTTTGTTTGCTTAACTTTTCGCCAGCGGCGTTACTGGCAACTGGAATGTGCGCGTATTGGGGTGTGGGGTAGCCGAGTAATTGTTGCAAGTAGATTTGGCGTGGGCTTGAGTCCAATAAATCGGCTCCACGCACGATATGGCTAACGCCTTGTTCAAAGTCATCCACCACAACAGCGAGTTGGTAAGCAAATAAGCCGTCTGCGCGCTTTAAGACAAAATCACCTATCTCTTGAGCAAGGTTTTGTTGGCGCGGGCCTTGAATGGCATCGGTGTAGCAGATTTTGTCTGTAGTGACGCTAATGCGGCTGGCGTTTGGTGTTTTGACGCTAGTTTTATGGCGGCATGTGCCAGGGTAAATCAGGCCATCAATACCATGTTGCGCTGAATCTGCAATTTCTTTGCGTGAGCATTCGCATTGATAAATCAAAGACTTTGCTTGTAGTTGTTGCAACGCTGCCTGGTACAGCGCGCCACGCTGAGATTGATAAACGATTTCGCCATCCCACTCAAAGCCAAAGGCTTGTAATGTGTGCAAAATCCCTTGCGCCGCACCAGCCATTTCGCGAGGCTTGTCTAAATCCTCCATGCGCAGCAGCCACTTTCCACCTTGAGTTTTTGCTTCACAATAGCTGGCGAGCGCCGCTAATAACGAGCCAAAATGTAAAGGGCCAGTGGGTGAGGGGGCAAAACGACCTATCATGCGATTGGCGCTTTAATGAACCGCTTGTGAATAAGGTGGAATATACCAAGACTGCAAATCGCGGCCTAGCAATACAAGGTGGCAATTCATGCGGTCACCGCCATTGGCGCTGACATCAAACTCATAAGTGCGTTGTATTTGTACATGGCCTTTTGGGTTGCGACTGAGGCGCAAGCGAACACAGGCCACACTTTCGTCTAATAGCTGTAAGTTTGTGCGCTTGGTTAAATCGTGCCCTTTGCTAATGGCGGCATCACGCGCTGAGATACTGTCAAACCACAGCCATGCCACCAAGATCATTACGATGAGTAATATATTTTCCAAAATCTGCCCTAATGTTTGCGTCAATTAATGTGCTTCAATTAAACCATGATAGAGTTTAATCAATGTAAACGCATTCGTCATGTTTGATGATACGGCGCGCTATCGCACATCATTGGTGCAATGCACTGGCTGTTGCCTCATCTTGGTGCGAGTGTATTTTAAAGTCTTGTATAAAAGCCATTTAAAAACAATAAGCTGAAAAATATGGCCTGTTTTTTGCTACATTTATCAGAATGAATTCAGGTCGTCTTGGTGATAGCGAACCTGAACAAGATAGTTAAAAAATTTAAAACGAGGATGAAAATATGGAAGCGCTTCAATCGGCGAGTGATGTCTTATTTGTATTGTTAGGCGCCATTATGGTCTTAGCAATGCATGCAGGTTTTGCATTTTTAGAGGTCGGTACGGTGCGCCGCAAAAACCAAGTAAATGCTTTGGTTAAGATTATGGTGGATTTTTCTGTATCAACCATAGCCTATTTCTTTATTGGCTACAGCGTGGCTTACGGGATAGGCTTTTTGCAAGGCGCAGAACATCTTGTTGCCAAAAATGGTTATGAGCTAGTGAAGTTCTTCTTTTTGCTTACTTTTGCAGCGGCGATTCCTGCCATTATCTCTGGCGGTATTGCCGAGCGCGCAAAATTCAACCCGCAATTGGCAGCCACTTTTTTATTAGTGGGTTTGGTCTATCCTTTCTTTGAAGGCATTGCTTGGAATCATCACTTTGGTATTCAGGATTGGTTGAAAGCCAGCTTTGGTTTTGAGTTTCACGATTTTGCAGGCTCAGTTGTGGTACACGCCATGGGCGGTTGGATTGCTTTGTCTGCTGTGATGCTGTTAGGCGCACGTCATGGCCGTTATGGTAAAGATGGTCGTTTACATGCTTATCCACCCTCAAATATTCCATTTTTGGCTTTGGGCGCATGGATACTCACTGTGGGTTGGTTTGGCTTTAATGTGATGTCAGCTCAAACGCTTTCAGGCGTAACGGGCTTAGTGGCCTTGAATTCATTAATGGCGCTGGTAGGTGGCACCATTGCCGCCTTGGTGATGGGTAAAAATGACCCTGGCTTTGTGCATAACGGGCCATTGGCTGGACTTGTGGCGGTGTGTGCGGGTTCTGATGTCATGCATCCCTTAGGAGCTTTGGTGACGGGTGCTATCGCTGGTGCTTTGTTTGTTTGGGCATTTACTTTGACACAAAATCGCTGGAAGATTGATGACGTACTTGGCGTATGGCCGCTACATGGCTTGTGCGGTGCTTGGGGTGGTATTGCCGCTGGTATTTTCGGCGCTAAAGCTTTGGGCGGTATGGGCACAGTGAGTTTGTGGTCGCAACTAATAGGCACAGGTTTGGGCATTGCGATTGCTTTGGCTGGCGGTTTTGCTGTGTACGGCTTAGTCAAAAAAACCGTGGGTATTCGTATGGACGTTGAAGATGAATATATGGGGGCTGATTTGGCGATTCATAAAATTACCGCAACGCCAAATATGGGGGGCGGTGACGAGTAAGTTGAAGTGTTGTTAGATTACTAGATTATAAAAAAGGCTCAGCAAAAACTGAGCCTTTTTTAATTGGAAGAAGTTATTAGCTTAAATCTTAGCCTATCTCAACAGGAGGCAAGTCTTTTAGCTCATCGTCTGTAAACAAGCGGCCTCTGGTGATAAAGCTTTTGCCTGTGCCGCAATCCAAAGAAAATGAACCGCTAGAGGCATCAATCGCATCCAAAATAGTGTGCGTGTTTTGCGAAAACTGAAAGTGGCTGTGCCCCATATAAAAAGCTGCGCCTTCAACTTCGCCAACCTTAACGTCGGATGGGGTTTTGCGGAACTCATTGGCGGGCATACACATTGGGCCGCTGCCTTCACAACATCCACCTGATTGAAAGAAGATGATGGGGCCGTGTTTGGCGGCTAATTGGCGAATCAGTTCGACTGCCGAAGTTGTTCCGGAAATACGTTCTGCCATAATGCACTCCTAAAACAGACATAAAAAAAGAGGCGGGGTTAACCGCCTCTTTATACTAGCTTTATTACTTGACTAATTCAACAGGGAATAAACCCCTGAGATTAGAAGAAGCCTAGCTTTTTAGGGCTGTAGCTTACTAACAAGTTTTTAGTTT
>JBMSSY010000091.1:0-6109 GCA_049424605.1 Candidatus Methylopumilus sp. | reverse complement strand
ACTTCGGACGGAGTGTATTTGCGAAGGGCGCGTACGACCTTGAGTTTTTCATCGCGCACGCTGTCTGCGCTCAGGTCGGTGGGGGGCTCCATGGCGACGAGGCAGAGGATCTGCGTCAGGTGGTTTTGGCACATGTCGCGGAGTGCGCCAGTGGCATCATAGAATGTGGTGCGCTCACCAACGCCCAAAGTTTCGTTGTTAGTGATTTGGACATGGTCAATATGTGCATTATTCCAAAGCGGCTCAAAAATCGCATTGGTAAAGCGGGTCAACATAATGTTCTGAATAGCGGATTTACCAAGGTAATGGTCAATACGGTAAATTTGGCTCTCTTTTAAGTGCTTGGTGATTTTTGATTGCAAATCTTGCGCGCTTGCTAAGTCGGTACCAAATGGTTTTTCAATCAATACACGGCGCCAGTATTTGCTTTCATCCAATAAACCTACGCCTGAAAGCTGTTCAACCACAGGGGCAAAGTCAGTAGGGCGTACTGATAAGAAATACGCTAAATTTTGCGGGAATACTTTTTCATCGCTGAGTTTATCGCGCATTTTTTCAAAAGCGTTAGGATCAGTCGGTGGGTTAGCATGATAGTGATTACGCGCTAAAAATCGCTCAAACACTTGTTTGTCGTAGCCACCTTTGAATTTGGCATCCATCATGCCTTTAATTTCTTTGTGCCAATCTTGTTGGGAAACTTCACCTCGACCGACAGATAAAATCGCCATGTGATCTGGCAAGCGACCCGCAGCATCTAAACGGAAAAGGCCTGGAATTAGCTTGATGCGAGATAAATTGCCGCTAGCGCCAAATAAGACGAGGGTACAAGGATCGATTTGTTTGCTCATTACTTCAATTTTCCTAAAGTTGCGGGGTTAGAAGCGGCCATGGCTGTATGGCCGCGATAAAATGTTGGGCTTAGTCGTTGACTGACTTAATGAAATGACCGCCAAAGCCATTACGCATCATGGATAACAGCTTGTAACTATAACCCGTGGCATCTTGGCTTCTAAAGCGTGCTTGTAAGGCGAGTGTTAATACTGGCGCTGCTACGCCTTGCTCTACAGACTCCATCACCGTCCAGCGGCCTTCGCCAGAGTCGGCGACATAAGGCGCAACTGCTGATAACTCTTGGTCTTCTTTTAGTGCATCAGCCGTTAAATCTAGCAACCAACTGCGCACTACTGAGCCATGACGCCATAACTCAGTGATTTGTGCTAAATCTAAATTGAAATCGGTTTTACCTTTAAGCAAATCTAAACCTTCTGCCATGGCTTGCATCATGCCGTATTCAATACCGTTATGTATCATCTTGGTGAAGTGGCCTGCGCCTACGGGGCCAACATGAGCCCAGCCGCGTTCTTTAGACGGGGCAAGTGCAATCAGGATAGGCTCTACCGCTTTTGCAATATCAGCCGTGCCGCCGACCATCAGGCAGTAGCCATTTTCCAAGCCCCAGATGCCGCCTGAAGTACCAGCATCCATAAAGCCTATGCCACGCTCTGCAAGCCAAGCGCCGCGGCGTTGACTGTCTTTATAGTTTGAATTGCCACCATCAATAATGATGTCGCCTTTAGCTAGCATGTGAGCAAGATCTTGAATTTGAATTTCGGTGGGCTCGCCGCTTGGCAGCATAAGCCAGACAATACGTTTTTCGGTAGCGTCACCCAGTTTTGAAACTGCATCGGGAACAGAACTGGCAGCAGTCATGCCTTCGGTTTCAACTAATTTAGTAACGACTTCAACACTTCTGTCATAGCCTATCACCTCAATACCACTGCGTAGCAAGCGCGCAGTCATGTTGCCACCCATCTTGCCTAAACCTATCATTGCGACTTTCATTATTTTTCCTTGATTAGGATATAGTCTGCCATCGTCCTTTTGGGTAAGATGGCGAGCTAAATTGATTCATTGAAATAGAACGCAATTATAACGTGAAGGCTTTGCATGATGCAAAACACAAACCAAGAAAAAACGCAGGAAAAAACTAAACAAATCAGCCGTTGGCATCAATTTGAAACACAAGAAGCCATTAACCAAGCAACATTAAACCGAATTTTAGCCGCTGCAAGCGAAGCGATTGCCAGTCGTGGCCGCTTTTCAATAGTGTTAGCAGGCGGTTCTACTCCCAAAAGTGTTTATGCTTTACTCAAAAATGCCCAAGCAGATTGGGCCAATTGGCATGTTTACCATAATGATGATCGCTGCTTGCCTGTTGACCATGCTGAGCGCAATAGCTTGATGGCGCGTACTACATGGCTTAATCATGTCGCCATTCCAGCCAATCAAATTCATGATATCCCCGCAGAGTTAGGCAATATTGAAGGTGCTAAAGCCTATGCCAACACGCTTGCAGGTGTGCCTGAGTTTGATTTGGTGCTACTTGGCTTGGGTGAAGATGGTCATACCGCCAGCTTATTTCCAAACCAGCCTGTCGATAATTCAGCTGATGCAGTGCCTGTGTTTGACGCACCTAAACCACCCGCTGAGCGCATTACCATCAGCCAGCAACGTTTAAGCAATACCAAGGAAGTGATTTTCTTGGTGACGGGTGCGGGCAAACAAGATGCGGTCAATGATTGGCGGAGTGGCATTGCCATTCCAGCAACATTGATTACTCCAAAAAATGGGGTAGATGTTTATTGTTACGGGGTGACGTTTTAAGCTGAGTAGCGCTTTGGATTAAAAAAAGCCCCGAGTTCGGGGCTTTTTGTTTAGGGCTTTTTTAAGTGTTCTGAATCACAATATTGGGGAATTTACTGCTGTGGTCTAGCGCCAGTTGCGAGAGTTTAGACGCTGTCTTTCTGGCGATTTGTTTGTAAATGCCTGCAATTTGGCTGTTAGGCTCACTGATCACGGTTGGTTTGCCGCCATCTGATTGCTCACGAATTTTAATATCGAGAGGCAAACTGCCAAGTAAATCCACGTTGTAGTCTTTACACATCGCTTCGCCGCCGCCAGCGCCAAAGATATGTTCTTCATGACCACAGTTTGAGCAAATATGCGTGCTCATATTTTCCACGATACCCAAAATCGGGATGCCGACTTTTTCAAACATTTTGAGGCCTTTGCGGGCGTCTAATAGGGCGATGTCTTGCGGTGTGGTCACAATTATGGCGCCAGTCACAGGCACTTTTTGTGAGAGCGTGAGTTGAATATCGCCAGTACCAGGCGGCAAGTCGATAATCAGATAATCTAAATCTTTCCAGCGGGTATCGCGCAGTAGTTGCTCTAAAGCGCCTGTCACCATTGGGCCGCGCCATACCATAGGGGTATCAACATCCACTAAAAAGCCTATCGACATGGCTTGAATGCCGTGCGCTTGCATCGGTTCTATGCTTTTGCCATCGGCACTATCGGGTCTGCCTGAAATGCCTAGCATTTGGGGCTGGCTAGGGCCGTAAATATCAGCATCAAGTATGCCGACATTGGCGCCTTCTTCAGCCAGTGCTAGCGCCAGATTAACAGCGGTGGTTGATTTGCCTACGCCGCCTTTGCCTGAGGCAACGGCGATGATATTTTTGACGTTTGGAATTAGTGGAACGCCACGTTGAGCGCTGTGTGGCACAATGCGACTGCCAATATTGACGGTAATGCCACCAATACCAGCGATAGTAGCTAATTTATTTTCCACCAAGGCTTTGATCTCGGCGAGTACACTTTTGGCAGGGTAGCCCAGCACGATGTCTAAGGAGACGTCATGGCCATTAATCTGAATATTTTTTGCCGACTTGCTACTGACAAAGTCAGCGCCAGTATTGGGGTCTATCAATGTGCTAAGCGTGTTTTGAACATCTAATGCTGAGATTGCCATCTAGTTTTCCTTGCGATAATTCTTGAGTAAAAGATTAAGGTAATTTTAACGCATGTGAAAGCGCCCGTCATTTGTTAAAATGGGCGTATTCGAATAATTTATCAATAGATTGAAATTCATGAGCCGTAAAATTCTGGTCACTTCTGCGCTGCCTTACGCCAATGGCAGTATCCATTTAGGTCATTTGGTGGAGTATATTCAAACTGATATTTGGGTGCGTTTTCAGAAGATGCATGGTCATACCGTGCATTATGTTTGTGCTGACGATACCCACGGCACACCGATTATGTTGCGCGCTGAAAAAGAAGGCATCACGCCAGAAGCCTTGATTGATAAGGTACATAAAGAACATTACGCGGATTTTTCAGAGTTTTTAGTAGCGTTTGATAATTACTATTCAACCAATTCAACTGAGAACAAAGAGCTGGCAAGCGGTATTTATAAAGCGCTAAAGGCCAACGGCAAAATTGCTACTAAAACCATAGAGCAGTTTTATGACCCAGTTAAAAATATGTTCTTGCCTGATCGCTTTATTAAAGGCGAGTGTCCCAAGTGCCACGCCAAAGATCAATATGGCGATAGTTGCGAGGTGTGCGGTGCAACTTACAATCCAACCGAATTAATTAATCCATTCTCAGCGGTTTCTGGCGCAGCTCCAGTGCGTAAAGAAACCGAGCATTATTTCTTTAAGCTTTCTGAATGTAGTGATTTTTTACGAGATTGGACTCGCTCAGGCACGCTACAACAAGAAGCCGCTAATAAGATGAACGAATGGATAGGCGAGGCTGGCGAGAATAAACTATCAGATTGGGATATCTCTCGTGACGCGCCTTATTTTGGCTTTGAAATTCCCGATGCGCCAGGTAAGTATTTCTATGTTTGGCTAGATGCGCCTATAGGCTATATGGCTAGCTTTAAAAATCTGTGCGCTAAAGAAGGCTTAGATTTTGATGAGTATTGGAAAGCCGACGCCAAAACCGAGCTTTATCATTTTATTGGTAAAGATATTTTATATTTTCATGCTTTGTTTTGGCCTGCAACCCTTGAATATTCTGGCTACCGCACACCAACGCAGGTTTTTGCACATGGCTTTTTGACGGTCAATGGCGAGAAAATGTCCAAATCCCGTGGCACATTTATTACAGCCCGCAGTTATTTAGACCATATTAAAAATCCTGAGTATTTACGTTATTACTACGCGGCTAAGCTCAATGGCAGTATGGAAGATATTGATTTAAATTTAGAAGACTTTGTCGCGCGGGTGAACAGTGATTTAGTCGGTAAATTTATTAATATTGCCAGCCGTACCGCGGGGTTTATTACTAAATATTTTGATGGTCAGTTGTTAGCCTTGGCTGGCGACGATCTCTCAAGTGCGGAATTTAAATTGGAGCAAGAGTTAATCAATGCCGCAGGCGAGATAGCAAAGCATTATGACAGCCGCGACTATGCAAAAGCTGTACGTGAAATTATGCGCTTAGCGGATGCTGTGAATGAGTATGTGAATAATATGGCGCCTTGGGTGATGGCTAAAGATGAGTCACAACGCCAGCGTTTGCATATGGTTTGCAGTGCTAGTTTGAGGATGTTCGCCATGCTGACTGCTTACTTGCATCCTATTTTACCTAAGCTTGCGAATCGTATTTTTACCGAGCTGTTTGGATTGCAAAGCGCCCCTCAATGGGATGCCTTGGCCTCGCTGCCATTAGAGCGTATTCAACCTTATCAGCATATTATGACCAGAGTCGATATCAAGGATATTTTAGCAATGACCGAAGCGAATAAAGAAAGCTTACAACAAACTGCTGCGCCAGTGGCTCAAGCCGCCGTTTCTGCAAATGCGGGCGATTACATCTCAATTGATGATTTTACTAAAGTGGATTTACGCATTGCTAAGATTGTGAATGCTGAGCATGTCGAGGGCGCAGAGAAACTATTGCGTTTGAGTTTGGATATTGGTGAGGCAACTCCACGTCAGGTGTTTGCAGGCATTAAGTCGGCATATGATCCAGCAAGCTTGGTAGGGCGTTTAACAGTGATGGTTGCTAATCTTGCGCCGCGTAAGATGAAGTTTGGCATGTCTGAAGGCATGGTGTTGGCGGCAAGCGATGAGCGCGGCGGGCCATTTATTCTGTCACCAGATGCAGGTGCCGAAGCTGGGATGCGTGTTAAATAAAGCTTCAGGGCAGTGCATCAAACAAACAATTGCATTAAATAAATTAAGTACCTCAAATAAACAAGCCCGCAAATGCGGGCTTGTTTATTTGAGCTTGCTACTTTTTAGCTTATTTTTTA
>JBMSSY010000090.1:0-6205 GCA_049424605.1 Candidatus Methylopumilus sp. | reverse complement strand
GGTGCTTGGTTGGGTAGCATTATGTTGTTCAATGTTTGGGTGTTGATTTGGCCTAACCAACAAAAGATTTTGGGTATGGTGACAGCGAGTGATGAAGAAAAAGCCAAAGCACGTCGCGTGGCATTTTTAGCATCACGAACCAATGTCATGCTGTCAGTGCCTATGTTGTTCTTTATGGCAAACGGCCTAACGCATAAAGCGCTTATTGGTTTGTAATTTTTTATTTAAGCTGGAATTGGCGGCTTAAGCCGCCTTTTTCATTTTTATTCGGCAATATAGACTTGCCAACTTTTTGCAAGTATTGAGTATAGTGATATGTCACAACATTTGATGAATACCTACGCACGTCAACCAGTGAGCTTTGTAAAAGGCGAGGGTGTTTGGCTGATTGATGCACAGGGCAATCGTTATTTAGATGCGCTTGCAGGAGTAGCGGTCAATGGCCTAGGCCACGCCCATCCTAAGCTTGTTAAAGCGATTAGCGAGCAAGCGGCAAAGTTAATTCACGTTTCTAATGTGTACAACATTAATGAACAAGAGCAGCTCGCCGACAAGCTTTGTGAAATCTCTGGCATGGATAAGGTTTTCTTCTGTAATTCAGGCTGTGAAGCCAACGAAGCCTCCATTAAGCTGGCTAGATTGTACGGTCACAACAAAGGCATCAAAGCGCCTGAAATCATTGTGATGGAAAAATCTTTCCATGGTCGTACCTTGGCAACGCTCTCCGCAACAGGCAATCGTAAAACCCAAGCTGGATTTGAGCCTTTGGTGAGTGGATTTGTACGTGTTCCTTTTGATGATGTAGAAGCGGTGCGTCAAGTCGCCGCACACAACAAAAATGTGGTGGCTATTTTGGTTGAGCCTGTGCAAGGCGAGGGCGGTATTAATATCCCTCATGATGCGGCAGGCTATCTAGAACAACTGCGTAAGATTTGCGATGACAACGGCTGGTTGTTAATGCTAGATGAAGTGCAAACAGGCATAGGCCGAACTGGCACTTGGTTTGCTTTTCAGCACACTAAAATCGTACCTGATGTGATGTCCTTGGCTAAAGGTCTAGGTTCAGGCGTGCCCATTGGTGCTTGTGTGGCTAAAGGCATTGCCGCTGAGACCTTCACTTACGGTAAACATGGCTCTACGTTTGGCGGCAATCCATTAGCAACGGCGGCAGGTTTTGCCACTTTACAAATCATCGAAGAAGAAAACTTGCGCGCGCATGCCGAAGAAATGGGTGCAGTGATTTGTGATGGTTTACGGCTTGCACTTAAAGAAGTTGCTGGCGTTAACGTGATTCGCAATGCTGGCTTGATGATAGGTGTTGAGCTAAATCGCCCATGTGCTGATTTAGTCAAGCGCGCTTTGGCTGAAAAACTTTTAATTAACGTAACGGCAGACAATGTTGTGCGTTTATTGCCGCCGCTTGTGATTAATCAAAGCGAAGCTGAACAGCTAGTGGCAATCTTAGCTAAGTTAATCAAGCAGTTTTTGAGTGAGTAATACAATTTAAATGAATGGTTTAAACGTCCAATTTTTTGGTCAACATCATGACAATCAAACACTTTTTACAATTTAATGACTTAAACCTCGAAGAGCTCAATTATATTTTTGAGCGCACCCGTTGGATTAAAGCGCAATTTAAGGCTTATCAACAATACTGGCCTTTATCAGACCGTACTTTGGTGATGATTTTTGAAAAAGCCAGTACCCGTACCCGATTGTCTTTTGAGGCGGGTATCCAACAGTTGGGCGGTTCAGCGATTTATTTGAATACTCGTGATTCTCAATTGGGTCGTGGCGAACCTGTGGAAGATGCCGCGCAAGTGATTTCACGTATGAGCGATATCGTGATGATTCGTACTTTTGAACAAGACATCATTGAGCGCTTTGCAGCTAATTCGCGTGTGCCAGTGGTGAATGGCTTAACCAATGAATATCATCCTTGCCAGATTTTGGCGGATATTTTTACCTTTATTGAGCATCGCGGCTCGATTAAAGGCAAAACCGTTGCTTGGATTGGCGACTCTAATAATGTCTGCAACACTTGGCTGCAAGCCGCCGAGGTGTTGGACTTTAATGTGCATGTTTCAACCCCACCAGGCTATGAAGTCGAGCCAGAGCGCGCTAATTTGTACGGCGATAGCCATTATGAAGAATTTGCTGACCCTATGCAGGCGGCGCTTGGTGCCGACTTGGTGACCACAGACGTGTGGACTTCTATGGGATTTGAAGCCGAAAACGAAGAGCGTATGCGTGACTTTGCGGATTGGCAGGTAGATGCAGATATGATGCGCGTTGCCAAACCAGATGCTTTGTTTATGCATTGTTTACCAGCACATCGCGGCGAGGAAGTTTCTGCCGAAGTGATCGATGGTTCGCATTCAGTGGTTTGGGATGAGGCCGAGAATAGATTGCACGTACAAAAAGCATTGATGGAGTATTTGCTCCTAGGGCGCGTGGATAAGTAATCAATATTGAAATTAGGAAAACGAAGTAATGAGCGAAATTAAAAAAGTAGTGTTGGCATATTCAGGCGGTCTTGATACTTCCGTTATCCTGAAGTGGCTACAAGATGAATACAAATGTGAAGTGGTTACCTTTACGGCAGACTTAGGTCAAGGTGAGGAATTAGAGCCTGCGCGTGCGAAAGCTAAAGCGGCAGGCGTAAAAGAAATTTACATTGATGACGTGCGTGAAGAATTCGTGCGTGATTTTGTATTCCCGATGTTCCGCGCTAATACTGTGTATGAAGGCGAATATCTGCTTGGCACTTCAATTGCGCGGCCTTTGATTGCTAAACGTTTAATTGAGATTGCCAATGAGACAGGCGCTGATGCGATTTCTCATGGCGCAACAGGCAAGGGCAATGACCAAGTGCGTTTTGAGCTTGGTGCTTACGCACTTAAACCCAATATTCACATTATTGCGCCATGGCGTGAGTGGGATTTGCTTTCACGCGAAAAGCTTTTGGCTTATGCAGAAAAACATGGCATTGCCGTTGAAATGAAGCATAAGCAAGGCGGCAGTCCATACAGCATGGATGCTAACTTGTTGCATATATCTTATGAAGGCCGTCATTTAGAAAACCCAGCGGCGGAAGCTGAAGAAGATATGTGGCGTTGGACAGTCTCGCCAGAAAAAGCGCCGGATGAGGCCGAGTATTTAGAGATTGAATACCTCAATGGCGACCCAGTGGCTTTAAACGGTCAAAAAATGAAGGCGCATGAAATCTTGGCTTATTTGAATAAGCTTGGCGGCAAGCACGGTATTGGCCGTTTAGACTTGGTGGAAAACCGCTATGTGGGCATGAAGTCACGCGGTTGCTACGAAACGCCAGGCGGTACGATTTTGTTAAAAGCGCATCGCGCCATTGAGTCCATTACGCTAGACCGCGAAGTCGCGCATTTAAAAGATGATTTAATGCCACGTTACGCCAGCATGATTTATAACGGATATTGGTGGAGCCCTGAGCGTTTAGCGTTGCAAAGCCTAATTGACCATACGCAAAAAACAGTCAACGGCTGGGTGCGCTTGAAGCTTTATAAAGGTAATGTCATTGTTGCTGGACGTGATTCAAAAACCGATTCATTATTTGATCCAACCATTGCAACATTTGAAGATGACAAAGGCGCTTACGATCAAAAAGATGCGGCAGGCTTTATCAAGCTTAATGCTTTGAGATTGCGGATTGCGGCGAACTTAAAACAAAAGAAACACTAATTTATTTTAATAGGAAAAAAATCATGGCTCAGTTTGATAATGTAAGCGTTAAGAAAAAAGCAAATGTCTATTTTGACGGTAAATGTGTGAGTCATACGGTGCTATTCCCGAATGGCACACGCAGCACAATAGGCGTGATTTTCCCAAGCGCGTTGACCTTTAACACAGCCGCTCCAGAGTTGATGGAAATCAATCTAGGCGTCTGCAAAGTGCGTCTTGCTGGTGAAACCGAGTGGAAAACTTATGGCGCAGGTGAAAAATTCACTGTGCCAGGTAACTCTTCATTCGATATTGAAGTGCTTGAAACACTTGATTACGTCTGTCATTTTGAATAATTAAGAGGTCGTTATGCCATCTTTTGATATTACTTCTGAAGTCGACATGGTCGCCTTGAAAAACGCGATTGATGTGGTAGGTCGTAGCATTACCAATCGTTACGATTTTAAAGGCACCAGTGCCAATGTAGAGCTAAACGAAAAAGATAGCTTAATGACTTTATTTGGCGATTCTGATTTTCAGTTAGATCAAATTAAAGACATTTTATTGCCAGCCATGGAAAAGAAAGAGGCCGACAGCGCCAAACGGCTTGACCATCAAGACGTGCAGAAAATTTCAGGCAATAAAGTTAAGCAGGTGTTAAAGATTAAAGATGGCATTGATAGTGAGTTGGCTAAGCGTATTGTTAAGTTGATTAAGGATAGTGGTGTCAAGGTGCAAGCCAGTATACAAGGCGATACAGTGCGTGTGGTAGGCGCTAAACGCGATGTTCTGCAAGATACCATTGCCCATGTTAAAAAATCCGTGACCGACTTTCCTTTGCAGTTTGGTAATTTTAGAGATTAATTGATAGATTGTTAGAAATTGAATGAGCGCAAAAACCCTTTACGATAAGTTGTTTGATTCTCATGTGGTGACCGAAGAAAACGGCACCGCATTAATCTATATCGACCGTCATTTGGTGCATGAAGTGACCAGTCCGCAAGCCTTTGAGGGCTTAAGGCTGGCTGGACGTAAGCCTTGGCGTAAAGATTCGATTGTGGCGACTGCCGATCACAACACGCCTACCAATGGCTGGGAAAAAGGCTTAGATGGTATTGCCGATCCTATCTCACGCATTCAAATTGAAACCTTAGATAGCAATATTAAAGCCTTTGGCGCTAAAGCTTATTTTCCATTTATGGATAAAGGTCAGGGCATTGTTCACGTCATGGGGCCAGAGCAAGGTGCAACATTGCCTGGCATGACCGTCGTCTGTGGCGATTCGCACACCAGCACTCACGGTGCTTTTGGGGCGTTGGCACACGGCATAGGGACTTCTGAGGTTGAGCACGTGATGGCGACTCAATGCTTGGTGCAAAAAAAATCTAAATCCATGCTAGTGCGTGTGGATGGCAAGCTTGCTCAAGGCGTGACTGCAAAAGACCTTGCGCTTGCGATTATCGGAAAAATCGGTACGGCAGGCGGCACAGGCTTTGCGATAGAGTTTGGCGGTAGTGCAATCCGTGCCTTGAGTATGGAAGGTCGCATGACGCTTTGCAATATGGCGATTGAAGCTGGTGCACGAGCTGGCATGATAGCCGTGGACGATACCACCATTAATTATGTCAAAGGCCGTCCTTATGCGCCCAAGGCTGAGCAATGGGATGCTGCCGTGGCTTATTGGCGTACATTGGTAAGTGATGAGGGCGCACAATTTGATGCAACCGTGGTATTCAATGCCGCCGATATACAGCCACAAGTCACATGGGGCACTTCTCCTGAAATGGTGGTGGAAATCAATGGCGCTGTGCCAGACCCAGCGAAAGAAGCAGACGCAACCAAAAAAGGCAGTATGGAACGCGCTTTGCAATATATGGGTTTGACTGCCAACACCCCCATCACTGCGATTGAGATTGATAAGGTGTTTATTGGTTCTTGTACCAATTCACGCATTGAAGATTTACGTGCTGCCGCCAGTGTGGTTAAAGGTAAAAAAATTGCCGCTAATGTGAAATTAGCATTGGTGGTGCCAGGTTCTGGCTTGGTCAAAGCACAAGCTGAAAAAGAAGGTTTGGATACCATATTTACAGCGGCTGGTTTTGAGTGGCGTGAGCCAGGGTGTTCTATGTGTTTGGCGATGAATGCAGATCGCCTTGAGCCTGGTGAACGTTGTGCCTCTACCTCAAATCGTAATTTTGAAGGTCGCCAAGGCATGGGTGGCAGAACCCATTTACTTAGCCCAGAAATGGCAGCGGCAGCAGCGATTGCAGGACATTTTGTTGATGTCCGTACTTTTGCTAATCAATAAGAGATTGATCATATGCAAGCATTTACCCAATTAAACGGCCTTGTTGTTCCACTCGATAGAGCGAATGTGGACACCGATGCGATTATTCCTAAACAATTTTTAAAATCAATTAAGCGTAGCGGTTTTGGCCCCAATGCTTTTGATGAATGGCGTTATTTAGATCATGGCGAGCCTGGCATGGACAATAGTCAGCGCAAAATC
>JBMSSY010000089.1:0-6215 GCA_049424605.1 Candidatus Methylopumilus sp. | reverse complement strand
CTGATAGACACGGCTTTTTGCCATTTAAAGAAGTGGCACGCAGCTACTTCCAAAATGATGCAGATGGTGGCCGCGCACGTATTCAAGACGTGCTTAAAGAAGGTCAAGAGCTTATCGTTCAAGTCGATAAAGATGAGCGCGGCAACAAAGGCGCAGCGCTTACAACATTTATCTCACTGGCTGGTCGTTACTTAGTATTAATGCCAAATAACCCACGTGGTGGTGGTGTTTCACGCCGTATTGAGGGTGAAGACCGCAACGAACTACGCGACATCATGGCTCAACTAGAAGTGCCAAATGGCATGAGCATCATTGCCCGTACCGCTGGCATTGGTCGCAACCTTGAAGAACTACAATGGGATTTAAGCTACTTATTACAGCTTTGGACCGCCGTTGAAAGCGCATCTACCATTCAAAACGGCCCATTCTTAATCTATCAAGAAGGCAGCCTAGTCATCCGCGCTATCCGCGATTACTTCCAACCAGATATTGGTGAAATTCTAATCGACACGCCTGATATTCATGAACAAGCCATTCAGTTTATGAACCACGTGATGCCAGGCCATGTGGCCCGCGTGAAGCTTTATCAAGATGAAACGCCTTTATTCTCACGTTTTCAAATCGAACACCAAATCGAAACAGCCTTCTCACGCGAAGTGCGCTTGCCTTCTGGCGGCGCAGTGGTGATTGACCATACTGAAGCTTTGGTTTCTGTCGACGTAAACTCAGGCCGTTCTACCAAAGGTAGCGACATTGAGCACACCGCGTTCAACACCAACTTAGAAGCGGCAGAAGAAGTTGCCCGCCAATTACGTTTACGCGACTTGGGCGGCTTGGTGGTGATTGACTTTATCGATATGGAAAGTCAACGCAACCAACGTGATGTAGAAAATCGTCTACGTGAAGCACTGCATCATGACCGTGCCCGCGTCCAAACAGGCAAAATCTCACGCTTTGGCTTATTAGAATTATCCCGTCAACGCTTACGTCCAAGCTTGGGCGAAAGCAATCATATTCCTTGCCCACGTTGTCATGGCACTGGTCATATTCGCGGTATTGAATCTACAGCGCTACACATCTTGCGTATTACCCAAGAAGAAGCAATGAAGGAAAACAGCAAGGCGATTCAGGTGCAATTGCCTGTTGAAGCGGCTACTTTCTTGCTGAATGAGAAACGTGCTGATATTCATAAGATTGAGCAACGTACTGGCGTTGAAGTGGTATTGATTCCTAATATTCACTTAGAAACGCCTAACTACACCATCACTCGCATTAAGAGTGATGACAGCGTAGAAGATGGTCCACGTAGCTATCAAATGGTGGAAATGCCAACTGAGGAAGAAGTCCATAACCATGCCACGCCAGAAACAAAAGCAGTCAAACAAGTAGCCGCTGTCAGAGGCATCACGCCTTCTGCCCCAGCGCCCATCAGCGTAGAAAAAACTGAAAAGACGGTTTCTTTATTAACTCGCATCAGCAACTGGTTAGCTTCTCTCACTAAGAAGGAAGCTCCAAAAACTGAGGCGCGTGAGCAAAATGGTCGCCGCGAAAACAATCGCAACCGTAATCGCAATCGCAACCGTAATGAGCGTGGTGATCGTCCAGAGCGTAGCAATCAAAACGAGCGCAACAATCAAGGCGAGCGTCAACAAAGACCAGCGCAACAACCAAGACCGCAACAAGCGCAACAAAAACCGCAAGCAGTTGCGCAAAACAATCAAGTTGAAAGCGTTCAAGGCGAACAAAATGCCGAACAACGTGAACCGCGTGAAGGTCGCAATCGCCGTGGTCGTAATGGTCGCCGTGACCGTGGCCCTCGCCAAGAGCGTCCAGCAGGTGATCGTCCATTTGTTGAAAACGAACAATTGTTGGAAAGCAACGTAACAGCCCCAACTGCTAGCCCAGCAAAAGTAGCTAATGCTGAAGCCGCGCCATCAGTAGAGACTAAAAAAGTTGAAAGCACTCCAGCTAAAACGACTGAAGTAAAAGCAACAACTGAAGCGATTGAACTAGTGGCAACAAAACCAGCAGCAACAGAAAAACCTGTTAAAGCGGCTAAAGCGCCTAAAGCAGAAGTTGTTACTGAAGCCACAGAAGACAAACCAAGCAAAGTCGCGGCAGAGAAAAAAGCCCGTCCTGCACGCAAACCTGCAAGCAAAGCAAAAGCTGTAGATTTGGCGGCAAGTGGTTTGCAACTGGTTGAAACTAAGGCCGAAACAAAATCCGCTGCGGTGACGACCGAACCTGAAGCGCCAAAGAAACCTCGTAAAACTGCGGCATGGCAAAAGAAAGCCGATGAAGCAGCAAAAGACGAACCTTTAGTGATTGTACAAACACAGAAGTAATTAGCGTTTGAGTCCAATAAAAAAGCCCCGATTTAGGGGCTTTTTTATTGGCGCTATATCCAACAGCGTATCGGCTAGCTAAATTAATATGAACGCCTAAATCGTTGGGCCGCAAGGGCCCTGTCCGTGGAACATATCGGCTAAAGCCGATTGTTCACACGCCAAAGTCATCCACATTGGCGCCGTAACCGTAAAGGTCACATCCGCCAATGTAAGGAAAACATTAGAATTAACCAATCATGATGAGACTTGTAAAGACTACGGGCTTAAATCATCCACATTGGCGCCGTAGAACTTTTCTTTGAGTTTTCTAAGCTGATCTCTAAAGTCAGCAGCTTTCTCAAACTCAAGGTTTTTAGCGCTATCATGCATGGCTTTTTCTAGGCGTTTCATTTCTTTGATTAGCTGTTTCTCGCTCAGAACTTCATAATTGGCTTGGTCTTGCGCTGCTTTACGCTCACGCGCCGCTTCATCTTTATCGTACACGCCATCAATAATGTCTTTAATCCGCTTCACAACACCTTTAGGGGTGATGCCATGCTCAAGATTAAAAGCCATCTGTTTAGTGCGTCTACGCTCGGTTTCGTCCATCGCAAGCTTCATTGAGCGGGTAATTTTGTTCGCGTAGAAAATGACTTTGCCATTTAAATTACGCGCCGCGCGCCCCGCTGTTTGAATAAGAGAGCGTTCAGAGCGTAAAAAGCCTTCTTTATCCGCATCCAATACTGCCACCAAAGAAACTTCTGGAATATCCAAACCCTCGCGTAGTAAGTTAATTCCAACAAGCACGTCAAATTCGCCCAAACGCAAATCGCGAATAATCTCTACTCGCTCAACGGTATCAATATCCGAATGCAAATAACGGACTTTAACGCCGTGTTCACTCAAGTAATCGGTTAAATCTTCCGACATCCGTTTAGTTAAAGTGGTCGCCAATACACGCTCTCCGACTGCCACGCGTAATTTAATTTCGGAGAGTAAATCATCGACTTGCGTATCCGCTGGCTTGACAATAATCTCAGGATCAACCAGACCAGTTGGCCTTGCCACCTGCTCTACTACTTGTTGTTGATGGTTAGCTTCATATTCGGCTGGCGTGGCAGAGACAAATACCGTTTGCCGCATGATTTGTTCAAACTCTTCAAACTTAAGCGGGCGATTATCCAAAGCCGATGGCAAACGGAAGCCATAATCCACCAAGTTTTCTTTACGAGATTTATCGCCTTTATACATGGCGCCAATTTGCGGCACAGTCACATGGCTTTCATCCATAATCATGATGGCGTTTTTAGGCAGGTAGTCAATCAAGGTGGGTGGCGGATCGCCGGGGCCTCGTCCAGACAAATGGCGTGAGTAGTTCTCAATGCCTTTGCAAAAGCCAATTTCGTTGAGCATTTCCAAATCAAAACGGGTGCGCTGTTCAATACGCTGCGCTTCAACCAGCTTGCCTTCCTTGATATAAAAATCCACTCGCGATTTAAGCTCGTGCTTAATCTTTTCCATGGCCCGAACTGTGGTTTCGCGTGGCGTAACATAGTGGCTTGATGGATAAATGGTGTAGCGGGCTATCTTATTAAAAATCTGCCCTGTGAGCGGATCGAACAAGGTGATGCTTTCAACTTCATCATCAAACAATGAAATACGTACTGCGGTTTCACTATTCTCAGCAGGAAACACATCAATCACATCGCCACGCACACGGAAGCAACCACGCGAAAAATCAAAGTCATTACGGTCATATTGCATACCAACCAAGCGCAATATTGCATCACGCTGACTCAGTTTTTCACCTTGCTCTAGGTGCAAGATCATGCCGTGATAATCAACAGGGTCACCAATGCCGTAAATCGCCGATACCGAGGCTACAATAATTGCATCATCGCGCTCTAACAGCGCTTTGGTAGCTGATAGCCGCATCTGCTCAATATGCTCATTAATACTGGAGTCTTTTTCGATAAACAAATCGCGTGAAGGCACATAAGCTTCAGGCTGATAGTAATCGTAGTAAGAAACGAAATACTCCACGGCATTATTGGGGAAAAATTCGCGAAACTCTGAATAAAGCTGAGCGGCTAAAGTCTTATTGGGCGCCATCACAATGGCTGGACGACCAGTACGCGCAATCACATTAGCCATGGTATAGGTCTTACCCGAACCCGTGACGCCAAGCAGGGTTTGGTATTTCATCCCAGCCTCAATTCCCGCCGTCAGCTTATCAATCGCTTGCGGTTGATCCCCCGCAGGTGGGAAGGGCTGATGAAGCTGATATTTACTATTGGGAAAGGTAACAATCAATTGCGTGCGCCTTTGAAAAATTGCTTAAACGGAGAATATGCTTATTTTAACAGGCATCGAACTTTATACTGCGCTCTTGGTCAAGGAAAGAGGCATTTAACTGCCCTACTAATAAAAAAACTTAGCCATTGGAGTATCACATGCGCAACACCAAGATCACTGTCAGTTTGTTTCTGTTTTTATTGACCAGCTTTAGTTCTATTGCACAAGCTTTCGACAAAGAAAAATTACTTGGTTCATTTTTTTCTATCGTGATGATACGTGGCTACAACCCAGATGGCAGTTTAGCTTATGGCTCTGGCGTGGTTGTGGCGCAAAACAAAGTAGTGACTAATTGCCATATTTTCAGACAAACTAAAGAACCTTGGATTTCGCGCGGTGAAGATAGCTTTACCATTGCATCTATACAAGCGGATCGTTATCACGACTTATGTCTAGTCACCGCTGATAACCTGCCATTTCCACCAGCAGTTATCGGCTCAGCAAGCACCATGAACAAAGGTGAGGAAATCATCGCCATTGGTCACTCAAGCGCATCGCCAGCGCCTATCACTTCATTTGGCGTACTAAAATCACTCTATCCTTACGAAGGCGCACAAATCATTCGCAGTTCAGCGCGCTTTGCTATGGGAGCCAGCGGCAGTGGCTTGTTTGATGGCGAGGGTAAGCTGATTGGTATCAACACCTTTAAAACGCCTGGTCGCAATGCATATTTTTACGCACTGCCGATTGAGTGGCTAGCCTCTCTTGAAAAACAACCTGCCGAGACACAATACCCGATTGATGGCAAAACCTTTTGGGAAGAAGAAGACGCCAATAAGCCGCTTTTTATGCAAATCGCAGAGCCTGAAATTCAAGAAGACTGGGCTAGACTCTCTGGCGTAGCACAAAAGTGGGTAAAAAAAGAACCTAATAATACTGAGGCTTGGTATGAATTAGGGGTAGCGCAAGAACATAGCCAGCTCAAAGCCGATGCTGAAAAATCTTATCGCCATGCACTGATGCTGAGCAAAGGCAATATCGACGCCTTGTTTAGGCTAGGTGTGCTGGCTGCCGAAAAAGGCAATATCAGCGAAGTGCAAAGTATAAAACTTGCGATTAGCAACATTAATACAGACACCGCCGAAGAGTTTAATCAGGCAATTACTTGTGGCGAAAACTGCGAAAAACGTCGTTAATTGTATAAAAGTGTAATAAGCACGTAATATTCGGGTGCTGCTGGTTTCAAGAGCCGACGTTTTTGAGTAAAATCACACATCAGCTCATTTTAAAGCTCAAGGAAGTTATTTTGGAACAAGCAGCGCAGTCTATTCTTTCTCAACGTGTTCAAACCATTAAAGAATCCCCTACCCTTGCAGTCACTGCACGTGCAGCCAAATTAAAATCAGAAGGCAAAGACATTATCGGCCTTGGTGCTGGCGAGCCAGACTTTGATACCCCACAACATATCAAAGATGCGGCTAAACAAGCCATTGATAATGGCTTCACCAAATACACCCCTGTTGCTGGTATTCCAGGCTTAAAGAAAGCCATCGTTGCAAAATTCAAAAATCAAAATAATTTTGATTACACAGA
>JBMSSY010000088.1:0-6227 GCA_049424605.1 Candidatus Methylopumilus sp. | reverse complement strand
CTTATTTTCAAGAGTTGGCGCAAGATATTCAGCGCTATCTGCGTGAGCAAATGCCCGTTTGGCGCAAGCAATATCCGGGCGTGGAATCCATGAGCGTGGCGGTGATGGGCTGTGTGGTGAATGGCCCTGGCGAATCTAAATTAGCCAATATCGGTATAAGTTTACCCGGTACTGGCGAAGTCCCAGTCGCGCCAGTGTTTGTCGATGGTGAAAAGACGGTGACATTAAAAGGTGATGCGATTGCACAAGCCTTTCAAGAGATTGTTGAGCAGTATGTAGCAAAAAACTATGCCGAAGGCGGCAAGCTGCGCAGTCAAACTAAAACAATTCCAATTCAATCTTTGTAAGCATTAAGTTAAGTATTTATGACGCAACAAACTAAAAACAGCAAGTTTCAGAGCGTAAAAGGCTTTTACGACATCCTGCCTGAAATGACTCCTTTATGGCAAAAGCTAGAAGATGCTGCTAGGCAAGTGCTTAGCCAGTATGGCTATCGCAATATCCGTATGCCTATTGTTGAGCCTACCGATTTGTTTGTTCGCAGTGTGGGTGAGCATACCGATATCGTCGAAAAAGAAATGTACGCATGGGAAGACCCGCTTAATGGTGACAAGCTGACCTTAAGGCCAGAAGGTACAGCGGGTTGTGTGCGTGCTGTTGTTGAGCATAGTCTGACCTACAACGGCCCGCAGCGCCTTTGGTACAGCGGCCCTATGTTTAGGCATGAAAACGTGCAAAAAGGTCGTCAGCGTCAATTCCACCAAATTGGGGTTGAGGCCTTTGGTTTTGATGGCCCAGATGTTGATGCAGAACAAATTATTTTGTTAGCGCGTTTGTGGAAAGCCCTAGGCATTGAAGATGTGGCACTTCATCTCAATAGCATAGGCGATGCTGAAGAGCGTGCGGAGTTTAGAAAGTCACTGATTGCATATTTTGAGCAACATGCAGAATTATTGGATGAAGATGCCAAGCGCCGCCTACATACCAATCCCTTGCGAATTTTGGATAGTAAAAATCCCCGTATGCAGCAAATGATAGAAAGTGCGCCCAAACTGATAGATCATCTAGGCGATGAAACTCGTGCTCACTTTGTCGGTCTGTGCAATAGATTGGATGCGGTTGGCATACCTTATCAGCTCAATCCACGATTGGTGCGCGGTTTAGATTATTACAACCGCACTGTGTTTGAATGGGTCACCAACAAACTTGGCAGCCAAGGCACCATCGCTGGTGGCGGCCGTTACGATAGCTTAGTGGCGCGTTTAGGTGGCGATGCAACGCCAGCCTGTGGCTTTGGTATTGGTTTGGAGCGCGTATTTTTGTTAATGCAAGAATATGGCGTAACAGCCGAATTTAAGCCCGATGCTTATTTAGTCAACGTAGGCGAATTAGCAGAAGCTGCTTCTACCCAAGTTGCGGAAGCTTTGCGTGATGCTGGATTGTCGGTGATCACCCATGCTGGTGGCGGTAGCTTTAAGTCGCAGATGAAAAAAGCGGATAGAAGTGGCGCGCGATTTGCGCTGATTTTGGGTGATGATGAAGTGCAAGCCAATCAAATGACAGTAAAACCGATGACGGGCGCTGGCGAACAAGTCAGCGTGGACTTAGCGCAAGCGATTGCCTTATTGCAAAAATAGACCAAATAGCCGATATGACTGAACTCCTGAAAATTGAAGACCTGACCATTGCGCCTGCTAATGCCTTAGACCGCAAGCTGGTTAACCATGTCTCATTTTCAATTCAAGCAGGCAAGACGCTGTGCGTGGTTGGCGAGTCTGGTAGCGGAAAAAGCCTCACAGCGCTTTCTGTGATGGGCTTGTTATCTAAGCAATTGGTGCGCACCAATGGGCGTGTGGTTTTTCAGGGCAAAGATTTAGCCAGTTTAAGCGCTGAAGAAATGCGCAAGATTCGTGGGCGTCAAATCGGCATGATTTTTCAAGAGCCGATGACTTCGCTCAATCCAGTATTAACGATAGGTTTTCAGATTGGCGAACCGCTAACCGTGCATCTTGGCCTCAAAGGCGCGGCATTAAAAAGCAAAGTGGATGCTTTATTGGAGCAGGTTGGCATACCAGCACATCGCGCTAATAGTTATCCCGATGAACTATCTGGCGGGCAAAGGCAGCGGGTGATGATTGCCATGAGTATTGCTTGTGAGCCATTAATGCTGATTGCCGATGAGCCAACAACTGCACTGGATGTGACTGTGCAAGCACAGATTTTAAGCCTGCTGGATAATCTCAAGACCAGCATGAATATGGGTATGTTGCTAATTACCCATGATTTTGGCGTGGTGGCTGATGTGGCTGATGAGGTCGTGGTTATGTTCCGTGGAGAAGTGGTGGAGGCGGGCACAGTGTCGCAGGTGTTGAATAAACCTAAGCATCCTTACACCAAGGCGCTGTTGGCTTGCGTGCCAGATGCAGAAGGCAAAAAGCCACTTAAGCCGATTGATTATGCATGGCTGAACGAAGCTCAGGTGCCAGCATGAGTGAGTTTATTTTAAAAGCTCGCGAGCTTAATAAATTCTATACCCAACGCTCAGGGCGCTTTGGTTTTGGCACAACACAAGTAAAAGCTTTAGATAACGTCAGCTTAGCGCTGCGCCATGCCAGTACCTTGGCGGTGGTAGGTGAATCTGGAAGCGGTAAATCCACGTTAGCGAGATGTCTGTTACAATTGCAACCCTTGGATGGTGGCTCAGTGTTTTTTCAAGGGCGTGATTTGGCGGATTTGCCTGCCAATGAACTCAGAAAGCAGCGCCGCCATTTGCAAATGATATTCCAAGATCCTTTTGCTTCGCTTAACCCAAGAATGAAAGTTGGCGAGATTGTAGAAGAGGGTTTGCTGATACACGGTTTAGGCAATCAGGATGAGCGTTTTGAAAAAGCATTAAAAATGCTTAAGCGCGTGGGTCTGACCGAATCAGATATGAATAAATATCCACATGAGTTTTCAGGTGGACAGCGTCAGCGTATAGGCATTGCCAGAGCCTTGGTGCTTGAGCCCAAGCTGGTGGTGTGTGATGAGCCAGTGTCTGCGCTTGATGTGTCAATACAAGCGCAGATATTGTTGCTACTAAAAGAGCTGCAACAAGAGATGTCTTTAAGTTATCTGTTTATTAGCCACGATTTGCGCGTAGTGCGGCATATTGCGGATGAGATTGCTGTGATGCATCAAGGTAAAATAGTAGAAACAGGGAGCATAGAGCAAGTGTATGAATCTCCCCAACAGGCATACACACAGAATTTGCTGAAAGCGATTCCAGGTAAAAGGCATGTAGCATAGGTGGTCGCTAGCGTAATAGCGAAATGTTTGATTAACAGTAGTGATTTAGGAAATAAGTATGGCATACGATTTAGAAGAACAAGAGCAGTTAGACGAGTTAAAAGCTTGGTGGAAGCTGCATGGCCAAAAAGTAGTCACGCTGGTGACGGCTTTGGTGATTGGCTATTTGGGATATCAGGGCTGGCATTACTATCAAAATCAACAGTCATTAAAAGCGTCAGCGCAATATGAAAACTTGCTTAAGCTTGATATCACGGATGCTAAAAACCTAAAAGCAATTCAAGCCGTGTCATCTGAGTTGATGGATAAATACTCAAGCACCCCTTATGCTGGACGCGCTGCCTTAACGGCCGCCAAAGCTAACTTCCAAGCAAAAGAAGTGAAAAGCGCTCATGATCAATTGGAGTGGGCGGCTAGCCATGCTAAAGAAGAAGCCATACAAGCAATGGCCTTACTAGAATTAGCTTCATTGCAATTTGAGCAAAAGGATTATGCTGGCGCGCTCACCACTTTAGATAAAAAGCATAGCTCAGGATTTGATGGCTTGTTCGCTGACCTTAAAGGCGATGTCCTGGTTGCGCAAGGTAAGCCAGCAGAGGCGAAGCTTGCTTATCAAGCAGCGTTGGAAAAGCTTGATGCGCAAGGTCGCTTAATTAAATTTACGCAACACAAATTAGAAGCCTTGGGGAACTAGTGTTGAAATTTCTTAAAATTGCTTGTGTGCTCAGCGTGTTATTGCTGAGTGCTTGCTCGTCACTGACCGATCTAAAAGACGATATGTCAGAGCGCTTATTTGGGCGCGAGAGCAATGAAACGCCTTCTGAGTTAAGTGAAATCAAAAACACCGCGCAAGTTAAAGTGCTGTGGAGTGCGCATTTGGGTGATAGCTTAGATGCAGACTTTAACAGTGTTGCAGATAATGGCTTTATCTATGCCGCCAGTGCCAACGGTGAAATGATTAAATTAAGCCTAGCGGATGGCAAACAAGCTTGGCGCATTAAGAGCGGCGAGCAGTTTTCGGGTGGTGTTGGCCTTGGCCCCAATCTGTTATTGCTAGGCACTGCCACAGGTTATGTGGTGGCGTATGACTTAAATGGCAAGTTGCTATGGAAATCTAAGCTTAGCAGTCAAGTATTAAGCGCTCCCAAAGTCGATTATGGCGTGGTCGTAGTCCGTTGTGGAGATAGCCGTATCTATGGTTTGAACGTTGCCGATGGCTCAAGAAAATGGGTATATGAGCGTGCATCACCTGCTTTAACCCTACGAAGCAGTGCAGGTGTGGCTTTGGACGGTGGTGCGGCTTATGCAGGTTTCGCTGGCGGCAAGCTGATTGCTTTACGGGTTGAGGATGGCAAAGTTATTTGGGAAGTCTCTGTCGCCCAGCCTAAGGGCACCACAGAAATTGAGCGTATCGCAGATATTACTAGCTTGCCTGTGGTCGATGGTAGCTTGGTTTATGCCGTGGCTTATCAAGGAAAAATAGCGGCTGTTGATCGGGCAACAGGCCGAATTGCTTGGGCTAGAGATATTTCCAGTTATACCGGCCTCAGTGCCGAAGATGCAAAAGTGTTTGTAAGCCATGCCAACAGCGCGATTTACGCGCTAGATTACAGCACTGGCAAAACATTTTGGCGTCAGGGTGATTTAAAACAACGTCGCATTACTGCTCCAGCGCCTATGGGCAACTTAATTGCCGTGGGTGATGTTGAAGGCTATGTTCACTTTTTAAGCCGTGAAGATGGCAGTTTCTCTGCAAGAATAAAGACTGACGATGCGGCGATTATGCCGCAAATGCTTGTGGTTGGTGCTAGCACCTTGATTGCACAAACCCGTAAAGGTGGCATTTACGCCATCTCGATTAATTAAGATATGTTACCTACCATTGTGCTCGTTGGCCGACCAAACGTCGGCAAATCTACCTTATTCAACCGATTAACCAAAAGTCGTGATGCGCTTGTGGCAGACTTGCCAGGCCTGACCCGTGATCGACATTATGGTCGCGGCGTAGGGGGCGATAAACCTTATTTAGTGGTGGACACTGGCGGTTTTGAGCCAAATGCTGATACTGGCATTATGAAAGAAATGGCTCGCCAAACATTGCTTGCCATTGATGAGGCCGATGTAATTATTTTTGTGGTGGATGGCCGTCAAGGCGTTAGCCCACAAGATAAAGTCATCGCCGATCGTTTACGCAAAAGCCAACGCCCTGTATTGCTTGCGGTGAATAAAACCGAAGGCATGCAACGTGCTGTTGTCAGCGCTGAATTTCACGAATTAGGCTTAGGTGACCCACTGTCTATTTCTTCAGCGCATGGAGAAGGCGTTCGTGACTTAGTAGACCTTGCGCTAGAGCCATTTGCAGAACCAGAGCCAGCTTCCCCGTTTAATGAAGATGATGCGCCTAAAGTCGCCATTGTTGGACGTCCCAATGTCGGTAAATCCACCCTAGTGAATGCTTTGTTAGGGGAAGAGCGCGTGATTGCGTTTGACCAACCTGGCACTACCCGTGATTCTATTTATATTGATTTAGAGCGCCAAGGTAAGCATTACACCATTATTGATACAGCAGGTGTGCGTAAGCGCGGCAAAGTATTTGAGGCGATTGAAAAGTTTTCGGTGATTAAAACCATTCAAGCCATTGAAGAAGCCAATGTGGCGATTTTAGTGGTAGATGCCCAAGAGGGCATTACCGAGCAAGATGCTCACGTTGCCGCTTATATCCTTGAAACTGGTCGTGCGCTAGTGGTTGCCATTAATAAATGGGATGGCCTGAAAGAAGACGAGCGCGATTGGATAAAACGAGAAATTGATCGTAAATTACAGTTTTTAGATTTTGCAAAATTCCACTACATCTCAGCCTTACGCAAAAAAGGTTTGCCTGAGTTATTTACCTCTGTAGATGGCGCTTATAAAGCGGCGATGGCTAAACTCTCTACGCC
>JBMSSY010000087.1:0-6283 GCA_049424605.1 Candidatus Methylopumilus sp. | reverse complement strand
AAAGCGTCGATTTGTTCACTGCTGGCTAAGTCGGATTTGGTGATGAGCAATACATCAGCAACCGCCGCCTGTTTTCTAGCTTCGCTGTGGCTGTTGAGTTGCTCTAGGCCATAAACGCTATCTACCGTGACCACCACCGCATCTAGTCGGTAGGTTGAGCTAATCACAGGTTCATTGAGCAAACTTCCCATAATCGGGCCAGGGTCAGCCATGCCAGTTGTTTCGATAATCAGCCGTTTGAATTCAGGAATGGCAGAAAGCGCACGTTTAAAAAATAAATCACGTAGCGTATCGGCCATCTCATTGGTCAATGTGCAACACAAGCAGCCTGAGTCTAATAAAACCGTGTTGTCGGCAATATGCTGGCTTTCTACCGTGCGTTCTAAGTTATTGGCAAGAATATCGTCTAAGCCCGTTGTGCCTAGCTCGTTAATAATCACCGCGGTGTCTTTCATGCCTGCGTGATTGAGCAGTTTGTTTAATAGCGTGGTTTTGCCTGAGCCAAGAAAACCCGTTAATAACGTAATCGGTATTCGATTATCCATTGATGAAAGCCATTGTTTTGCAAATAAAGTGACATCTTAGCTGTGTTATCTCAAGCGCGGAACTGAAAGCACGGTAAAATGTGCGCTATTGAATTTTGATCGCACTGTGACGCCTAAGTAATGAATGTATTTTTTGAAGAAGATGGTGGCTTTAAAGTCGCCTCCGTGATGTCTGAAACCGCAGGCGCTTTGCAAGTGGAATCCGCTAGTGGTAAGCGCTCTAAAATCAAGGCGGCAAATGTGCTACTCAGATTTGAAACGGCATTAGCCAGCTTTATGGAAGCCGCTAATGCAGAGGCTGAAGCCTTGGAAGTGCCTTTCTTGTGGGAGTGTTGCGCAGAGCCTGAGTTTGGCTTTGAGGAGCTTGCCAAAGAGTATTACGGTAAACCACCAACTGCGCTTGAGTCGGCGGCAGTCGCCATGCGTTTGCACAGTGCGCCAGTCTATTTTTATCGCAAAGGCAAAGGTCGTTACAAGGCTGCGCCGCCTGAAACACTTAAAGCCGCTTTGGCTGCGCTGGAGAAAAAGCGCGTTCAAGCTGAAAAAATCCAATTATTTGTTGAGCAGTTAAAAGCTAAACAAATGCCAGAGGCTTTGGCGCTTAAGCTTGATATGTTGCTGTATGAACCTGATAAAAACAGCATGGAGTGGAAGGCGCTAGAACAAGCTTCTGCTGAGCTACATATCAATCCAATTCAAGTGATTGCTGATGCGGGTGGTATTCAGTCTAATCACGACTATCACTTGGGCGCATTTTTGCGCGAGTATTTTCCTAAAGGCATTCAGTTTGCGGATGATCTTGCTTTGTCGGAGATACCACAAGATTTACCTCGCGCAGAAGTTCAGGCTTTTAGTATTGATGACAGCACAACCACTGAAATTGACGATGCCTTTTCGGTTCAGATATTGCCAGATGGCGCGCACCGAGTCGGTATTCATATTGCCGCACCAGCTTTGGGTATTGCGCCGCATAGCGCTTTAGATGAAGTCGCTTTGCATAGACTCTCTACGGTGTATATGCCGGGCCATAAAATCACCATGTTGCCAGAAATGGCGATTACGCCATTTAGCTTAAACGCAGGGGAGTGGAAGCCAGCACTTTCTATGTATTTAGATGTGGCGGCGGATTTAACGATTAGCCATCGACATAGCCGCGTGGAGCTAGTGCATGTGGTCGATAATCTGCGCCACGATAGCCTTAAGCCTTATTTTAATGAAGATACTTTGGCCGAAGATAATGGTCATCCTTATTGGGCTAAGCTTTCTTTATTGTTTAACTTGGCTGAATCGCTTGAAAAAGCCCGTGGCAAGCATGACCCGAATCGCCCCATCCAGATTGATTACAACTTTTATGTAGAAGATGGAAAAGTGCGCATCGTTGGTCGTCGCCGTGGCTCACCTATGGATAAGCTGGTGGCTGAGCTGATGATAGAAGCCAATAGCCAGTGGGGTGCTTTGCTGGCTGAGCATCAAGTGGCAGGTATTTATCGTGCGCAAAATGGCGGTAAAGTTTATATGACAACCCAAGCTGAACCGCACCAAGGCTTGGGTGTGGCGCAATATGCTTGGAGCACCTCACCGTTAAGGCGTGCGGTGGATTTGGTGAATCAGCGTCAAATTATTGCAGCCGTTCAGCAAAGCGCGCCAAGTTATCCGCAAAACAGTGATGAGTTGGCGATGATGATGCGCCATTTTGATTTGACCTATCACGCTTATGGCGACTTCCAAACCCGTATGGAACGCTATTGGTGCTTACAATATTTGGTGCAAGAAAATGTCGAGGAAATATCAGCCACAGTATGGCGCGAAAACTTAGTGCGTTTTGATCACATGCCATACATCAGCAAAGTACACAGCTTGCCTGAGTTGCCTGTGGGCACAAGGGTTAGTTTAGAAGTTAAGCGAATTGATACGCTGATGATGGAGATTGATACACGCTTTAAGGCGGTAGAAGCAGCGCCAATCAACGAGCCTATTGAATTAGTGATTGATGACAGCAAGGGCGTGGAGGAGGTGCTGTAAATGCGTAGTGTGGGTCGCAGAATCGCTAGAGCCGTGCATAAAGGCATGACGGGGGAAGAAAGCGTTGATGTCAGCGAAACCAATGGCGTGCGCTCTTTGTATTTGGGCTCAGAAACCGTACAAAGCGCGATGCGGGTAAAAGCGCCCTATGAGCTGGAGCTGGCTTATTCACGCGGTATGATGATGTTCTTGCTGTTAATGCGGCAGCCAAAAGAGGTGTTGATGATAGGCTTGGGCGGCGGCTCTATTCCTAAATATATTCATCATTTTTTACCTGAGTTGCACACTCGGGTGATTGAGATTAATCCGCGTATTATTCAAGTGGCACGTAGCCATTTTTATTTGCCAGAGAATGATGCCAGACTGCAAGTGATAGAAGGCGATGGTGTTGCTTACCTGCAAGAAAACAGCAATACCGCAGATGTGCTATTGCTGGATATCTTTGATAGCCAAGGCGTTCCACCAGAGATGTACAATCAAGCTTTCTTTGATAGCTGTGCCGAGGCTTTGCATTTAGATGGCATGATGGCCGTTAATCTATGGGGCTCGGACAAAAATTTTGATATTTATCTGCAACGCATAGAGCAAAGCTTTCATGATCGTGTATTGGTCTTACGCACTGGCCGCCCGGGCAATATTGTCGTGTTTGGATTTAAGCGCCCACCGCGTGATTTAAGATGGTCCACTTTGCGCGTGCGCGCCAAAGCTTTACAAGAGCATCACAAAATAGAGTTTCTTGAGTTTGTAGAAAAGCTCAGGGATGAAAACCTAAGTACGAGTAACCGCCTCTTATTTGAAGCGTAAATTTAAAGAAAGCATTACACATGAGTCAGCAACAGTATTTCGCCACTTGCCCCCGCGGCCTAGAAGCCTTATTGGCGGATGAGCTTGCCAGCGTTGGCGCCAAGACTATCCAAGCCACAGATGGCGGGGTGGGCTTTAGCGGAGATTGGGCTGTGTGTTATCGCGCTAATCTTGAGAGTCGCATTGCCACTCGCATTATGTGGCGTGTGGCGAGCGGTCAATATGCTAGCGAGGATGACTTATTTAATGCGGCTTACAAGCTAGACTGGCCAAGCTGGTTTAAAGTCAGCAATAATTTTATGGTCAAAGTCACAGGCGTCAAATGCCCGCTGAAAAGTCTGGAATTTGCCACCTTGCGGATTAAAGATGCGGTGTGTGACAAATTCCGTCAAGCGGTGAAAAGTCGCCCTTATATAGACACCAAAGAGCCAGATGTCCGCATCCATGCTTATTTAGCGGCAGATAGTTATCAGTTTTATTTAGACACCTCAGGACAGGCGCTTTATCAACGTGGCTTGCGCCGCGCCAGCATTGAAGCGCCTTTGCGAGAGAATTTAGCGGCAGGCATTATCAAGCTTTCTGGCTGGAAACCGGGTATGCCGTTTTTAGACCCTATGTGCGGTAGCGGTACGTTTTTACTAGAAGCCACCATGATGGCGCTTAATATTGCGCCAGGTAGCCATCGCCCATTTGGTTTTGAAAAGCTCAAGAATTTTGATGAAAGTCTTTGGACTAAGCTACGCCAAGAAGCCTTGAAAAAAGCCAAGCCAGTGGTGTTTTCTAAAATTTACGGTAGCGATGCAGATTTGCGTGCAGTACGCATCGCCAAGCAAAATTTACAACAGGCTGGTTTATTAGATGCAGTTCAACTCGCGCAGTTAGAATTTACCCAAGTGCCAGCACCAGCAGGTGAGGGCGTGATGGTGGCAAATCCACCTTATGGCGTGAGAATTGGTGAGGATGAAGAATTAGCGGCCTTGTACCCAAAAATGGGGGAGACTTTAAAACGCAATTTTGCAGGTTGGAATGCGTATTTTTTGACTAATGATATGCGCCTACCAAAATTAATGCGACTCGCACCTAGCAAGCGCACGCCATTGTTTAATGGTCCCTTGGAATGTCGTTTGTTTGAGATTAAGCTGGTGGCAGGGTCAAATCGAAAGGAAAAATAATGGCGGATAGCTTGGTTGAACTACGTCAAAAAATTGATGATTTTGTCCATGAGCGCGATTGGGCGCAGTTTCATTCACCAAAAAATCTAGCCATGGCGATGATAGTCGAGGCGGCTGAACTGGTTGAGCATTTTCAGTGGGACACCATACAAGAAAGCTACGACTTAAGCGCTGAAAAGCGCCAAGAAGTGGCACATGAGCTGGCGGATACTTTTGTTTATTTGCTGCGTTTGGCTGAGGTCACAGGCATAGATTTGATTCAGGCTGCGAATGATAAAATTGCCTTAAACGCCATTAAATATCCGGTAGATAAAGCCAAAGGCAGCAATGCTAAATATACGGTTTATCAAACCCTGAGTGAAAAATAAGCTGGCTAATCACTTTGCTTAAGCACCAATAAAAGCCCGCAATTGCGGGCTTTTTGTTGGCTTGTTGCACGGATAGCCTCGCTATCAAGGCAACAGTGATGCCTAGCTGGCAGGTTTGATTATAAACATGCCAATGCTGCATCGTAGTTAGGTTCGTTGGCGATTTCTGAGACCAATTCGCTATGCAATACTTTATTGTTTTCATCTAGCACAATCACTGCGCGTGCAGTTAAACCAGCCAAACTACTATCTAAAATAGCCACGCCGTAATTAGTCGCGAATTGCGCGTTGTTACGGAAGCTAGATAAAGTCACCACATTTTCAATGCCTTCAGCGCCGCAGAAACGGCTTTGTGCAAAAGGTAAGTCTGCTGAAATGCAAAGCACCACGGTGTTGTTTAAAGCTGCCGCTTTTTTATTAAATTCACGGACTGAAGTAGCGCAAGTAGGCGTGTCTATGCTTGGGAAAATATTCAAGATTTTGCGTTTGCCCGCATAAGCGCTCAAGCTTACGTTTTCACGTTTTGCATTGGCTAATTCAAAATCGCGTGCTGTTTGGCCCACGGTTGGGATATTGCCACCGATTGAAACAGGGTTGCCTTTTAGCGTAACAGTATTTGCCATGATGATTGTCCTTTTGGGTGATTGGTTTAATTACCTGACTATTTTAGTACATTACTGAAGCGAACAACATCAATCAAGGCTTTTTTTAATGCTCTTTTAATGCGCTGAGATGTTGCTGATGTTGAATAAGCATATTTAGAAGTTCTAATAGATATGCTTGATTTTCTGTAATGAGTTAACACCATCAAAAACTCACCGCAACTTTCCAAAAACACCATTTAAGATTATTTAACATTTGTTAAGTATATTTAACATATCATTGAATTTAAATAAAAAAAATCGTGAAAGTTTTTAGTAATGGTGCCATAATTCGCGCTGGGTGCATTAAGGAAGCCTGAGTTTAATCTACAGATAAATGTAGATTAAAAACTTCATTTGAAATAGCAAAGTCGCCTTGGGTAGAGGAGTGATTGATTGGATCTTGTGGATTTAGCAGGGCTTAAAGTGATGGTGATTGACGACAGCAATACCATACGCAGAAGTGCAGAGATGTTTCTTAATCCATTGGGATGTGAAGTTATTCTGGCACAAGATGGTTTTGATGCCCTATCAAAAATTGTTGATTACCATCCGCACGTCATTTTTGTGGACATTATGATGCCAAGATTAGATGGCTATCAAACCTGTTCTTTAATCAAACGTAATCCTCGTTATCAATCCATCCCTGTGCTAATGCTTTCGAGTAAGGACGGGCTGTTTGACCGTGCACGGGGACGTATGGCGGGCTCAGATCAATATATAACTAAGCC
>JBMSSY010000086.1:0-6406 GCA_049424605.1 Candidatus Methylopumilus sp. | reverse complement strand
GCCGTGAAGCGCTCCGTAGCTTCTTCGAAGTGGATAGATATTATGTGGTGCTTGCCGCGCTTAAAGCATTAGCCGACGATGGCAAATTGCCCGCAAGTAAAGCCGCTGAAGCGATTAAGAAATATAAAATCGACGCCAGCCGCCCTAATCCAACAACAGTTTAAGCAGTATTCGCTTACACAGAGAAGACTCTCTTAAGGAACAACAGCATGGCAATTAAAGAAGTTCTTGTCCCCGATATTGGTAACTTTGATAGCGTTGACGTTATCGAGGTACTGGTTAAAGCAGGTGACACGGTTGCAAAAGATGACTCGCTCATCACTTTAGAATCTGACAAAGCGTCGATGGACATTCCTGCGCCGTTTGGTGGCGTGGTCAAAAGCATCAGCATGAAAGTGGGCGACAAAGCAGCACAGGGCGGGCTTATCCTTACCCTTGATGCAGCCGACACAGCACCAGCCGAAAAGCCAGCGCCGCAAGCCAGCGCTACGCCAGTGGTGGCCACCGTCACGGTAGATGAAAAGCCAGTGACTATTCCTGAGCCAACCCGTCCAGTGCCTGAAGTGCCTAAGGTTATTCAACCACAAGCTACGCCCAATCCAATTGGTGCCAGCGCAGTGGCGGCTGATGGCAAACCAGCCCACGCCAGCCCGTCAGTGCGTAAATTCGCACGTGAGTTAGGCGTTAATTTAAGCTTGGTACGTGGTACTGGCCCTAAAAACCGCATTAGCCAAGAAGATGTGCAAGCTTTTGTCAAAGGCGAACTTGCTAAACCGCGCTCTGAAAATATGGGCTCAGGCTTAAGCACATTGGCGATGCCAGTGATTGATTTTAGCCAATTTGGTGAGATTGAAAGTAAGCCACTATCACGCATCAAAAAATTATCTGGTGCGAACTTGCATCGCAACTGGGTCACTGCACCGCATGTCACCCAATTTGACGAAGCCGATATTACTGACTTGGAAGAGTTCCGTAAATCAATGTTGGCTGACGCTGAAAAACGCGGCGCCAAATTAACGCTACTGGCTTTCTTGATGAAAGCGGTAGTCAATGCGCTACGCACTTATCCCAACTTTAACGCTTCGCTTTCTGCTGATGGCGATAGCTTGATTATGAAGCAATATTTCAACGTCGGCTTTGCATGCGACACGCCAGATGGTTTGGTCGTGCCTGTGGTGCGCGATGTAGATAAAAAAGATGTGCTAGATATTGCGCGCGACTTAGCTGATTTGTCTGGCAAAGCCCGTGAACGCAAATTGAAGATTGAAGAAATGCAAGGCGGTTGCTTTACCATTTCTAGCTTAGGCGGAATTGGCGGCACCATGTTCACCCCGATTATCAATTGCCCTGAAGTGGCGATTTTGGGCGTATCACGCTCTAGCTTCCAGCCTGTTTACAACAAAGACACTGGCGGCTTTGAGCCTAGACTCATCTTGCCTATGTCGCTTTCATACGATCACCGCGTAATTGACGGTGCCGATGGCGCACGCTTCACTAGCCACTTGCGCATGATGTTGTCCGACGTGCGTCGTTTATTACTTTAAGGGGTGGGCATGAGCAATTTAGTAGAAGTCATCGTCCCTGATATTGGTAATTTCGATAGCGTTGACGTTATCGAAGTGTTGGTCAAAGTAGGCGACACCGTTGCAAAAGAGGATTCTTTAATCACGCTTGAGTCAGACAAAGCCTCTATGGATATTCCATCCTCAGAGGCTGGTGTGGTTAAAGAAATCAAAGTAAAAGTAGGCGACAAAATCGCCAAAGGCACACCCATCTTAGTGCTAGAAGCCGAAGCCAGCGTGGCAACGCCACCAGAAGCGGCCAAAGCAGAAACAGCAAAAGTTGAGGTGACTCCAGCCGCCGCTGTCAGCGCGCCAGCACCATCAGCGCCGCAAGGTGACAATGATGTTACTTGTGAAGTAGTCGTTTTAGGCTCAGGCCCAGGCGGCTACACTGCGGCTTTCCGCGCCGCAGACTTAGGCAAAAAAGTGGTATTGATTGAGCGCTATCCAACTTTGGGCGGCGTTTGCTTAAATGTGGGTTGTATTCCATCTAAAGCCTTATTGCATACTGCCAAAGTGATTACCGAAGCAGAAGAAACCGCGCATCACGGCGTTAGCTTTGGCAAGCCGAATATTGACCTTGAACAATTGCGCTCATGGAAAGCCAATGACGTTGTGGGCAAGCTCACAGGCGGCTTGGCAGCCATGGCGAAACAACGTGAAGTCACCGTGGTGCAAGGCCTAGGCCAATTTACCAGCCCACATCAAATCGCGGTGACAGGCGCGGATGGCAAAGTGACTAAAGTCGGCTTTGAAAACGCGATTATTGCGGCGGGCTCACAAGCGACTAAATTCCCTGGCGCACCTGTAGACGAACGTATTATGGACTCGACTGGAGCTTTGGCCTTAGCGGATGTGCCTAAACGCATGTTGGTGATTGGTGGGGGCATTATCGGTTTAGAAATGGGAACCGTGTACGATGCGCTGGGCTCAAAAGTCAGCGTAGTTGAATTTACTGATGGCCTGATTCAAGGTTGCGATCGTGACTTGGTGCGTCCATTGCAAAAACGCATGGAAAAACGTTTTGAAGCCATCATGCTCAATACCAAAGTAGCGAATATTGAAGCCAAAAAAGATGGCATCCATGTCAGCTTTGAAGGCGTCAACGGCAATACCGATGCGCCTAAAGACGTGCAAGTTTATGACCGTGTCTTGGTTTCTATTGGTCGTCGTCCTAACGGCCTCAATATTGGCGCTGAGCATGCAGGCCTTGCGGTTGATGAACGCGGCTTTATCAATGTGGATAAACAAATGCGTACCAATGTGCCGCACATCTTCGCGATAGGCGATATTGTTGGTCAGCCGATGTTGGCGCATAAAGCCACACACGAAGGCAAAGTGGCGGCAGAAGTTATCGCGGGACATAAGGTTGAGTTTCAAGCCATGGTCATTCCATCTGTGGCTTATACCGATCCCGAAGTGGCTTGGGCAGGCGTCACAGAAACTGAAGCCAAAGCCAAAGGCATCGCCATCGAAAAAGCCAGCTTCCCTTGGGCAGCGAGTGGACGTGCGCTTTCAGTTGCCCGTACCGAAGGTGCGACTAAACTGATTTTTGATAAAGAAACTCATCGCTTAATCGGCGCTGGTATTGTGGGTGTTAACGCTGGAGAGTTACTGGCAGAAACGGTGTTGGCAATCGAAATGGGGGCTGATGCCCATGACTTAGGCCTCAGCATTCATGCGCATCCAACCTTATCAGAAACCATATGCTTTGCGGCGGAAATGAAAGAAGGCACGATTACCGATTTGTATATTAAGAAAAGGTAATCGCACTTATTAAAAAGGCCCGCAAATGAACTGTCCAACTTTAATGGGTCAGTTCAAAATGCGGGCTTTTTTATTGATAAGTATATGGTGATTGTTCGCCCTCTCGTTCGTGGTGAGTTTATCGAACCACAAGTTAGCTGGAACATCTACTGGCAATTCTTTGATACTCGTTCGTGGTGAGCTTGTCGAACCACAAGTTAGCTGCAACATCTACTGGCAATTCTTTGACACTCGTTCGAGGTGAGCTTGTCGAACCACAACTTAGCTTGCTGTGCTTCGACAAGCTCACCACGAACGGCAATCTAAAGCCCCAATTCACTCAGTCCCATGTAATCATCTGGCCTTCTGCCCTGCGGCCAATTAAACAAACGATCTGATTCATCAATCGCCAAGTCATTAATACTTGCATAGCGTTTTTGCATGAGGCCGTTTTCGTCAAATTCCCAATTTTCATTGCCGTAAGAGCGCCACCATTGGCCTGCATCATCATGCCACTCATAAGCAAATCGCACTGCAATGCGGTTATCGGCGAAAGCCCACAGCTCTTTAATCAGGCGATATTCATGTTCTTTAGCCCATTTGCGCTTTAAAAACGCAATGATTTCAGCACGCCCTTGGGGAAACTCATTGCGATTGCGCCATTGACTATCCACGGTATAAGCCATCGCGACTTTTTCTGGGTCACGATTATTCCAGCCATCTTCAGCCATGCGCACTTTTTGGATGGCGGTTTCACGGCTAAAAGGGGGCAAAGGTGGACGCGCTTGGCTAGTGATAGGATTGCTCATCATCATTACTCCTTGGCTGAGGCAGGGGGTAAGGCCTGTACTTGTTGCTCAGTTAATAATTGCATCTTTTCAGGATGCAACTCGATTAGGGCTTGATGTCCGCCCATAGGCGCAGTATCCCCCATCTGAAAATATACAAAAATAAGCAGATTTAATAGCACTAAAACCGCGATATTACGATGAATCATTTTGTAGTTTCCATCCAATACAAACCCTCTAATACCAAGTGTTCAGCCAGCACTGGCTTTGCGCCAAACACCTGCGTCAAAATCGGCATCAGCATCGCGGCGTTACCGCCTGTCATTACGATAGTCGGCACATCTTGGCAATGTGATTCTAACTTATCCGCCTGCATGACAATAGCGCCAACAATAGCGCTTAATACACCACTATAACTGGCATCCGCAGTGTTTTGGGGGAAACTACTGGCCTGACCATGCTGCGGATTCACCGCTGCTGTGTTTTGCCATAATGCGTTTTGCATCATGCTAAAGCCCGGCACAATTAAGCCACCTAAAAAAGTGTTTTGATAAATGGCATCAATGGTGAGCGCCGTTCCAGCATTGACCACCAAGCAAGCCGGCTGGTTGAGATAAAGCTTAAATGCGGCGACTAGCGCTGCCCAGCGATCCACCCCCAAGCTTTCTGGCGTCTCATACTGATTTTTTAAACCTAAAGTGCTGGCTTGAGCCTTGGCCCAAAACAAAGGCAGCGCGGCTTTATTAAGGAGCGCGCTAATGTTTTTGGCCAGCGCTTCACCCGCCACATTGGCAACAATCGCACGCTTACAAGCCAGCCAGCAAGTTGGCACCGTCAAATCAAGTAGTTCGCTGTTTAAACAATACCCCGCTTCTTGCATCTTGCCGTCATCGGCAAATACAGCCCATTTAGTGCGTGTATTGCCTGCATCTATTGTGAGCAACATGCTATCCCTCTTTTCAAACCAGACCTCGCAAACTAATTTCACCTGCTGAAAAGCGTTGCTCACCTTGTGGGGTATGGACTAATAACACGCCATCATTGGCAATGCCCGTGACTTCACCCAGCACTTCTCTACCATCTGGCATCAGCATACGCACCGCTTGCTGATGATAGGCGTGATGCTGTGTCCATTCCTCACTTAAGGCTGCAAAGCCATGTTGTTCAAAAGCACTCAAAACATCAGCCATGTGTTTAAGCGCTGTACCAAGCAAGAGATTAGGATCGGCGGCATCAGGCCTCAAACTGTAAACATCAGTGTATGGCTGGTCGATTTGGCGGGCAATATGTTCGGGCAGACGCAAGTTAATCCCCACCCCAATCACTGCCGCACTTGGGCCATCCATATCGCCTTGCAGCTCAATCAAAATCCCTGCTAATTTTTGTTTGCCTGCTGGCGTTTCAATCAATATGTCATTCGGCCATTTAAGCTTAGCGCCAGCCAGCCCCAGCGTTTTCAGCGCGCGTATTAATGCCACCCCTACCGCCAAACTTAAACCAGAGAGCGCGGATGCGCCCATTTGAAAACGCCATAACAAAGAGAAGGTTAAGCTTGCGCCAAGACCCGCCTGCCAAGCGCGACCTCGGCGACCTTTGCCTGCGGTTTGCAACTCGGTCACCACACAAGTGGCATGCGCTGCGGCTTGTCCACCAAGCATTTGTGCTTGGCTTTGGTTGGCTTTTTTCATCAAATAAGTATTGGTAGATGCCAGCGTATCGTGCAACTCCAGCTTAAACCAAGCCCGCTCTGGACCAATCGCATTAAGAATAGCTTCTTGATTTAGCATGGTGATGGGGTCAGGCAATTTATAACCGCGACCACGCACTGAAAATACCTCAACCCCTAAGGACTGCGCCTCTTGAATAGCGCTCCACACGGTAGTGCGTGTCACCTTAAAATGTTGCGCTATCGCTTCACCCGAGTGAAAGCGGCCATCGGCAAGCAGGCGTAAAATTGGGAATGTCAGCGCGTTAATCATCTTGAATGAGAGTTTAGCATGGCTTAAGGCGGTCATCATGAAGGAACACGCCACGCAAAGGCTGTCACGGTGTAAAATAGCGGCTAGTTTATTTAATGTGTTTGATATGTCATCAGAAAAAACCACTATTGCGCCCGCTTCTAACTTTATTCGCGGCATTATTGACCGTGATTTAGCACAAGGCACCAATGCCAGTCGCCACTGGGCAGGCACGCCCGGCGATGCTGCGCATCATGCTGCAGGCCAGCCTGATCCAGCAAAAATCCGCACCCGCTTTCCGCCCGAGCCCAATGGTTATTTGCATATTGGTCACGCCAAAAGCATTTGCTTG
>JBMSSY010000085.1:0-6410 GCA_049424605.1 Candidatus Methylopumilus sp. | reverse complement strand
AAGGCGCCATGCGCCAACACTTTTACCTCTTATTTGTTAGTCTCGATTGGTGTTGTCTAAACGACAGCAGGCCCACTTATAAATCTCCTTTAAGGAATTTAGATTGTCTTCAGAAGCCACAAACACTAGCCCAAATTTTAATGATTTAGGGCTGGCAGAACCTATACTCCGCGCCATTAAAGACGCGGGTTACACCACCCCAACCCCGATTCAGGTGCAAGCCATACCGCAAGTATTAACAGGCGGTGATTTACTCGCTGGCGCACAAACTGGCACAGGCAAAACCGCTGGGTTTACTTTGCCTATTTTGCATATTCTCAGCCAAAAACCGATTGCCGACTTAGGCAAAGGCCGCCCACGTTGCCTGATGCTCACGCCAACACGCGAGCTTGCCGCGCAAATCGAAGAATCTGTCAAAACTTACGGTAAATATTTATCGCTGAGTTCAACGGTGATTTTTGGTGGGGTGAATATCAACCCACAAATTTCACGCTTTAAAAAACCTTTGGATATCTTGGTGGCAACGCCAGGACGCTTGCTAGACCTTGCGAATCAAAAAGCGGTGGATTTATCAGGCGTGGAAATCTTAGTGCTGGACGAAGCTGACCGTATGTTGGACATGGGTTTTATTCGCGACATTAAAAAAATCTTGGCGCTACTGCCTAAAGCGCGTCAAAACTTGCTGTTCTCTGCAACTTTTTCTGATGAGATTAAAGCACTGGCTGATGGCCTGCTTAATAAGCCTGGCTTTGTTGAAGTCGCTCGCCGCAATACCGCCTCTGAATTGGTTGAGCAAAGCGTCCATCTGATTAGCCAAAGCTTTAAGCGTGAGCTAGTCAGCCATTTGGTTAAACATAACGACTGGCAACAAGTGCTGGTATTTACCCGTACCAAACATGGCGCAAATCGTCTGGCTGAAAAGCTGGTAAAAGATGGCATTGAAGCCGCAGCCATACACGGCAACAAGAGCCAAGGCGCACGCACTAAAGCATTAGCGCAATTCAAAGAGGGCACAGTGCGGGTATTAGTCGCCACCGACATTGCGGCGCGTGGCTTGGATATTGACCAATTGCCTCAAGTGATTAATTTTGAACTGCCGAATGTGCCTGAAGATTATGTGCATCGTATTGGTAGAACAGGCCGTGCAGGCAGCACTGGCGCGGCGGTTTCATTGGTAGACCGCGAAGAATTAAAACTGCTTAAAGACATTGAAAAGCTGATTAAACGCGAAATTCCAAAAGTATCCGCCGAGGGCTGGGTGCAACCAGAAAAAGCCGAGCCAGAAGCCCCACGCGCGCCAAGGCCGCAGCAACGTCGTCCACAAAGCGGCGCCAAACCAGCGCAAGGCAAGCCTCAACATTCACGCAACAAGCCGCAAGGCCAACGCTCAGATAAAGCGCCTATGGATGGCAATAGAGCGCCAGCCCAAAACTCTTCAAGCAAAAATATGTCAGAAGCAGCAAGGCACCAAGCCATGCCTCAGCCAGCTTTGTTTGCACCTAAACCTCAAAACAGAGGCCCTAACCCCAACGCTGGACGCAATACTAACCGCAATAACGGCGCTAATCGCAGTGGGCATACTGGCGGCGGTGGACGTGGTCGTTAATAAATCGTGAATGGAAAATATATGCTTAAAAAACTGAGCCTATTACTTTGCCTAAGTGTATTTGCCTGCACAGGCGATGATGCCTCATACAAAGCCATTACAGGCTTTGAGGCTGATAAATACTTAGGCACTTGGTATGAAATTGCCCGCCTAGATCACAGCTTTGAACGTGGTTTGGATAAGGTCAATGCGACTTACAGTCTGCGTGAAGATGGCGGCTTAAAAGTAGTCAATCGTGGCTTTGATAGCAAAAAACAAAAATGGAATGAGGCCATAGGCAAAGCCTACTTTGTCGAAACACCTGATATAGGCCGTCTTAAAGTATCGTTTTTTGGCCCATTTTACGGGGCTTACACCATTATTGAGCTGGATAAACCTGCTTATGGCTATGCGCTAGTGACGGGTGGCAAAGATTACCTTTGGATACTTTCGCGTACACCGCAGATGTCTTACATTGTAAAACAGCAATTAATCTCCAAAGCGAAAACACTGGGCTTTGAAACTGATAAGTTGATTTTTCCTACTCAATAAAAAACAGCCTAAGATGATTGATGCCCATAAAAAAGCGCGGTGCATTTTGCATCGCGCTTTTTTATTAGCTTAACTATTAGAGCTAATAGCTTATTTAACAGGACTGACCACAAAACCAGCCGCACGCAAACGGTTTAATACACCGCCCTCACCTGCCAAGTGAGATGCGCCAATTGCCGCAAACACCGCCTGATTATTGGCTTCTGTGACCAAGCCTTGCGCCATGCCTGAGTTGCGCTCATCAATCAATTTAACGCGCATATTTTCCCAAACGGCTTTAGGTAACATGCCGCCTGTGATTTTGTCATCCAGCTCACCAATTTTCTTTAAATCGCCTGATTGATAGGTTTTGAGCAGTTTTTCAAAATCACGCTCTTTGTCTTTTTGGCTACGCTTAAGCACTGCACGCAACATAATCATTTGATCATCCATGCTCACCGTATCTAGCACCGAAAAATGCTCGCGCGTTTTTTCTAATCCAACAATAGGCTTGAATTGCTCTTCGGCTTTCGCCATCAGCAACTCATCCATAGAGTAAAGCGCTTTGGGCTTAGGCAAATCAAAAATTACCGCTAATAGCCAAGGCTTCATATGCATTGCAGCTTCAATATGCATAGAATGAAAATCAGCCAACTCACGCACACGGTCAAACTCTTTTTCGGTGAGCAACTCAGCCACTGTGCCTTGTTTCATCATAAAGATTGAAGGGTCACGCGGCGGCAAAGTTTCCATCATAAAGGCGCTACTTTGATTAAAGGCTTCGATAACTTTGGGTGAAAACTCGGTCACACGCTGATCATCGGTGTGGATGGTACCGAGTAAATAACTGACTTTGCCGCTGGGCGATTCAAGCTTCCAAAGCAAGCCATTATCAGCCGCAAAAGCGAGTTGGGATGCAAAGAAAAGCAGGATAACAAATGAAATTTTAGAGAAAAATAAACGCACAAAACGCCCCTCAATCATGGAAGATGCAGATGTGACCTACGCAATGCAATCCAGTTCAACCTGAATCTATTTAACGAGAACGGCGGAACGGCTTACCTATCTCAAGCTTTTTGCCTTTTGCTGGCGCAGGGGCTGGCGCTGGGCGTTTTTTGCTAGCCACCTGCACAGGACGTGGCGGTGTTTTATCTAGCGGCTGCCATGCAGGAATCAGGCAATGTTTACCGTTCCCTATCAAATCAGCACGCCCCATATTTTTGAGCGCCTCACGCAAGAGCGGCCAATTTTTTGGATCATGGTAACGAATAAAGGCTTTGTGCAAACGTCTAACCCCGCCCGCTTTAGGGATAGGCACGCTTTCGCTATCATCGGTGACTTTGCGTAGCGGGTTTTTACCTGAGTGATACATGGCGGTTGCCATCGCCATTGGCGTTGGGGTAAAGGTTTGCACTTGGTCTAATCTAAAGTCATATTTTTTGAGCCACAGCGCTAAATTCAGCATGTCTTCATCCGTGGTGCCAGGATGCGCGGCAATAAAATACGGAATCAAATATTGTTGCTTGCCCGCTTCTTTTGAAAAGCGTTCAAACATTTCTTTGAATTTATCGTAAGCGCCCATGCCGGGTTTCATCATCTTAGAAAGCACATTCTCTTCAGAATGTTCAGGCGCGATTTTTAAATAGCCGCCCACATGGTTTTGTACCAACTCTTTGACATACTCAGGTGATGTCACCGCTAAGTCGTAACGCAAGCCAGAACCGATTAAGATTTTCTTAATGCCTTTGAGATTACGTGCTTTGCGATACAACTGGATTAAGGCCGAATGGTCGGTATTTAGATTTTCGCAAATCCCTGGGTAAACGCATGAAAGCTTGCGGCAGGATTTTTCAATCTCTGGCGACTTACAAGCCATGCGGTACATATTGGCGGTTGGGCCGCCTAAGTCTGAAATCACCCCCGTAAAGCCTTCAACCTTATCGCGGATTTCTTCGACTTCTTTCAAAATGCTTTCTTCAGAGCGGCTTTGAATAATGCGGCCTTCATGCTCAGTAATTGAACAGAAAGTACAGCCGCCAAAACAGCCGCGCATAATGTTCACAGAAAAACGTATCATCTCCCAAGCAGGGATTTTGGCATCGCCATAAACAGGGTGTGGCCTGCGGGCATAAGGCAGATCGTAAACATAATCCATCTCTTTGGTGCTGAGCGGAATCGGCGGCGCATTGAGCCAAACTTCGCGGTCACCATGCTTTTGTATTAACGCTCTAGCATTGCCCGGATTGGCTTCTAAATGCAGCACACGAGAAGCATGTGCATATAACACGGGATCTTGAGCGACTTCCTCGTAGCTAGGCAAACGCACCACTTGAAAGGCGCGATCAGCCTTAGGCTTACGTACTATCTGCACAGCTTGCATACCTTCAGGCAAGGCGACTTCTGCTTTTTTAGCCTCAGTTTCGCAACTGGTGCCCGCGCCCATTTTCATTTCATAAGGGTCAATATGCGTTTCGACTTTACCGGGACGATCTAGATTGGTTGAAGCAACTTCTTGCCAACCTTCTGGGATTTTTTTGCGTAAAAATGCGGTGCCGCGAATATCGGTAATGTCAGCGATTTGCTCGCCCTTACCCAAACGATGACTAAGCTCAATCAAAGCGCGTTCTGCATTACCGTACAGCAAAATATCGGCTTTAGAATCCACCAGCACAGAACGTCTGACTTTATCAGACCAATAATCATAATGCGCGATACGGCGCAAACTGGCTTCAATACTGCCTATCACCAAAGGCACATCAGAAAAAGCCTCACGGCAACGCTGCGAATAAACCAGCACAGCGCGGTCAGGACGCTTGCCCGCCAAAGCATCTGGCGTATAAGCATCATCCGAACGAATTTTGCGGTCAGCGGTATAGCGGTTGACCATGCTATCCATATTGCCTGCGGTAATCCCAAAATAAAGATTAGGCTTACCTAAAATTTTAAAGGCCTCAGCATCCGACCAATCAGGCTGAGCAATAATCCCCACCCTAAAGCCTTGCGCCTCGAGCAAACGCCCAACCAGCGCCATACCAAAGCTAGGATGGTCGATATAAGCATCGCCCGTCACTAAAATAATATCGCAACTATCCCAACCCAAATCGTCCATCTCCTCGCGGCTCATGGGCAACATTTTGGACGTGCCAAAACGCTTAGCCCAATAAGGACGGTACTGAGTGATAGGTTTTACGGTAGGAATGGTGTTGATTTGCATAAGTTGAGTATTTTACTCTGGATTGCTTAATTTATAAAATCTAATGCGTTTTTGGGTGATTGATGCGAACAACCGTCGCCAAATCATCCCAATTCCCATCAGCTTTTGGCGCGTATTGGCTTATATCATCCCGTGTGGCGGCAAACTGGCCTTCGTACCATAGCGGCACATAAGGCAATTGCTGGTGGATATCATTGGTGGCGGCTTGCCAATCTTGTTTGGCTAATAAGGCGTCTAAATGGGCATCGCTAAAACGCCCGCGGTTAAAGCCTTTGGGCGGTGCGTTATCTGAGCCAAAAGCTTTGGCATAAATATCTGGCGTGTTAATGCCCACCCAAGTCAGGCCATAAAGCTGAAAGTGGCCTTGTTTGACATCCTCAAAAAAAGTGCCCCAATCTAGGCTTTTAATTTCGAGCGCAATGCCTGCTTCTGCCATTTGCGCTTGCATGATGGTGGCAAGCCGCACACGCTGGGCATCGGTTGATGTTTTGTAAACGAGGTGGAGTGGTAATTGCACGCCCGCTTCTTTTAGTAGCTGTTTACAAAGCGCTGGATTGTATGAGTAAGGTGCTAGGCTTTTATTTCCCGCCCAATGCTCTGGCGGCAAGATAGCACCTGCCTCACGCGTGCCGCCAACTAAGGCTTGCTGGATAATCTCTGGGCGGTTAATGGCGTGGGCAATCGCTTGCCGTACTTTTAGCTTGGCGAGGGTTGTATCTTGTAAATTAAAGCCTAGATAAGAAAAGTTAGCGCCATTGCTTTCAGTCACGTTGATATTTGGCTGGCTTTTTAAGTAGCGTACCAGTTCTGGTGGCAAATCGCCTTGCAGAATATCAATCTCGCCGCGCATCAGCTTGAGTATACGCACCGTTGGGTCTTTGACTTCTAGCAAGGTAATGATTTGACTATCTGCCACACGCTGTAGCTGCAAGCTGTTTGTCCAGCGCACAAACTTTAGCGGGCCGCTGCCGAGTGGATGATGACTAAAATCGCGGCCTTGAGCGATTTGACTGGCGGGCAAAATACCGATAATCAGTTTGGCGGGGAAGGCGCTATCGGCCGCATTTAAATAAAAATCTA
>JBMSSY010000084.1:0-6416 GCA_049424605.1 Candidatus Methylopumilus sp. | reverse complement strand
GTTCATGGTTCGACAGGCTCACCAAGAACGGGATGGTAGTTGTTTGCGTTGATTCGTTTGTGCTGAGTTTTTCTCTGTCGTTAGCACCTAGCTTGTCTCTTTCGAACTTAGTTTTTCTATGCCGTTCGCACTGAGCTTGTCGAAGTGAGTTAGCCGTTCATGGTTCGACAGGCTCACCAAGAACGGGATGGTAGTTGTTTGCGTTGATTCCTTTGTGCTGAGTTTTTCTATGCCGTTCGCACTGAGATTGTCGAAGTGGGTTAGCCGTTCATGGTTCGACAGGCTCACCAAGAACGGGGTGCTAGTTAGGAACGGGTTGCTAGTTAGTCATGCTTAGATTAACGCTCAACTTATTTAACAACCGTCACAGATTCAATCAATATGGTTTGCACAGGCACATCGCCGCCGTCTGTTGGCAGGTGTGAGATTTTCTCAACCACGTCCATCCCTTTGACCACTTTGCCAAATACGGCATATCCCCAGCCGCGCTCAGATTTTTCGGTGTGGTTTAAGAAGGCGTTATTCGCGACGTTAATAAAGAATTGTGATGAGGCTGAATGCGGGTCGTTGGTGCGTGCCATGGCGATAGTGCCTATGGTATTGGCTAGGCCGTTATCAGCTTCATTTTTAATTGGTGCGCGGGTAGTTTTTTCGTTCAAGTTTTTATCCATGCCGCCGCCTTGAATCATAAAGCCTGAAATCACGCGGTGAAAAATGGTGCCTGTGTAAAAGCCATCATTCACATACTGTAGAAAGTTAGCCACTGTGTTAGGTGCTTTTTCTTGGTTGAGCTCAACCACAATCACGCCTTTGTTGGTTTTGATTTCAACGGTAGGCTGAGCGTAAGCGCTGATGCTTGAAGCGAGTAGTGAAACTAAAGCGCATGAAACAAGTAGTTTTTTCAATGACATGGTGCATCCTTTGGGCTGAAGTAAATGAATTAAATGGTGGAGAATAAATTGGCGATGCCGTCTAGCCCCACATAGTTCAGGGCATAGCTGGCTTGGGCTTGTACGATGGGCTTGGCGTGGTAGGCAATGCCAGCCATGGCTTCGCGCATCATCATTAAGTCGTTGGCGCCATCGCCAATGGCGATTACTTGATCTGGCTGTAAGCCGAGTTGTTCTCGTGTTGTTACTAGTAAATTAGCCTTGGCTTGACCATCGACAATCTCACCAAGGACCTTGCCAGTGAGCTTGCCATTGATAATCTCAAGCTTATTTGACGCGGCGTAATCTAAGCCAAGCTTGGCTTTGACATGGTTTGCAAAAAACTCAAAGCCGCCAGAAACCAGCAGCGTTTTAATGCCATTGGCTTTGCAAGCATCTATCCAAATTTGTGCGCCAGGGTTGAGTTTGAGGCGTTCATCCACCACACGTTGTAAGGCTGATTCTTCAAGGCCATTGAGCAAGGCCACACGGCGAGTTAGGCTTTCTTTAAACTCAATCTCGCCACGCATCGCGCTTTCAGTAATTTCTGCCACTTGAGGTTTGATGTTCATCATGTCGGCAATTTCATCAATACATTCGATATTGATTAAAGTTGAGTCCATGTCCATCACCGCGAGCTTGATATTTTTAAGCGTTTGATTTGCTGGCACATAAGCGCAGTCAATTTTTTCGCTGGCACAAAAGGCTTGGACTGCCTCCGAAACCAGCGTTTGATGCGGTAAATAATAAGCATGTTCAGCAATCTGCATGAACTGCGCCCCTGCTTTGGCATTGCTGAGTTGATGAATATGCATCAAATGTGGCAACTGAATAGATGAACCTTGAACAACTAAGCGCATATGAAGTATGGATGGAAAAATTAAAAAGTTTCATATTATACATCGGTAAAGCAGTGCTTTTATCACCGCATTGATGTTAAGTGGGCTGGCGTCTAGGGACGATTTGGGCGAGAATGTCACATTGTCGTTAATCGTAAAATATCATCATGAATTTGCATGAATTTCAGGCTAAACAATTACTTCAACGCTATGGCCTAGCGGTACCTATGGGACAGGTTGTCCAATCAGCAGAAGCAGCGGCTGCAGCCACTAAAGAAATTGCAGGTGATGCTTGGGTGGTTAAAGCGCAAGTGCATGCTGGCGGGCGTGGCAAAGCGGGTGGCGTGAAGATTGTAAAATCAGCCAGTGAGGCGCAGTCTGTAGCGCATAGCTTATTGGGCAAGCATTTGGTGACTTATCAAAATGCGCCAGATGGTCAGCCAGTTCATCAGTTATTAGTTGAGCAAACCTTGCCGATTGCGCGTGAGCTTTATTTGTCTATTTTGGTAGATAGAACGCTTGAGCGTGTCGTGATGGTGGCTTCCAGTGCTGGCGGTATGGATATTGAAGAGATTGCCGCAACTCAGCCACAAAAAATTCTGCAAGAAGTTTGCGACCCTTTGAATGGCCTTGTGGATTATCAAGCACGCAATTTGGCATTTGCCTTGGATTTGGTGGGCGATCAAATCGGCGCGTTTACCAAATTGGCTAAAGGCTTATATAAATTATTCAAAGAGAATGATTTAGCCTTGCTTGAAATCAACCCATTGATTGTGACCACAGATGGCAAGTTGTTTGCCTTAGATTGCAAAATGAGCGTGGACGATAATGCGCTCTATCGCCAAAAATCATTAGCTGAGCAACGCGATTGGAGTCAGGACGATTCCAAAGAAGCCGAAGCTCATCATGCAGGCTTAAATTACATTACGCTGAACGGCAATATTGGCTGTATGGTCAATGGCGCTGGCTTGGCAATGGCAACCATGGACTTGATTAAATTACATGGCGGTGCGCCAGCTAATTTCTTGGATGTTGGCGGTGGCGCAACTGCCGAAACCGTTGCTAAAGCCTTTAAAATCATTTTGGCAGATGCCCAGGTAAAAGCGATTTTAGTGAATATTTTTGGCGGCATTATGCGCTGCGACATTATTGCTGAGGGCATTATCACTGCGGTTAAGGAAGTCGGTATTACTATTCCTGTGGTGGTGCGTTTAGAAGGCACCAATGTTGAGTTAGGTCGCAAAATGTTAAGTGAGAGTGGGCTTTCCATTATTTCTGCTGCTGGGTTAACCGATGCGGCTAAACAAGCAGTTGCCGCAGTCAGCGCGTAGGGTTAGAACATGAGCATATTAGTTAATAAAAATACCAAAGTGTTATGCCAAGGTTTTACTGGCAAGCAAGGCACATTCCATTCAGAACAGGCAATCGCTTACGGCACCAAAATGGTGGGCGGCGTTACCCCAGGCAAAGGTGGGCAATCTCACCTAGGCTTGCCTGTGTTCAACACCATGCGTGATGCGGTGCGTGAAACAGCCGCCGATGCAACTGTGATTTATGTTCCACCACCATTTGCGGCGGACTCTATTCTAGAGGCTTGCGATGCAGGTGTTGGCTTGATTGTGTGTATCACTGAAGGCATTCCAGTATTGGATATGTTGAATGTAAAAGCGGCGCTTAAAGCCAATCATGTGAAATTAATTGGCCCTAATTGCCCAGGCGTGATTACCCCTGATGAATGCAAAATTGGCATTATGCCTGGCAGTATTCATTTGCGTGGCAAGGTCGGTATCGTCTCGCGTTCAGGTACCTTGACTTATGAAGCGGTCAATCAAACCACCACCTTAGGATTGGGACAATCTACTTGTGTGGGCATAGGTGGCGATCCGATACGTGGCCTTAACTTTATTGATTGTTTGGCCATGTTCCAAGCGGATCCTGAAACTGAAGCCATTATTATGGTGGGTGAAATTGGCGGGGCAGATGAAGAAGCCGCGGCTGATTTTATCAAGCATTATGTGACTAAACCTGTTGCAGGCTATATTGCTGGACAGACTGCGCCTCATGGTAAACGCATGGGGCATGCAGGGGCGATTATTTCAGGTGGCACGGGTAAAGCAGAAGATAAAATTTTAGCTTTGGAAAAAGCGGGTGTTGTGGTGGCAAGTTCGCCAGCAGGCTTGGGTGAAGCGGTCATGGCTGCAATTAAAGCGAAACAAGCCAAATAATGAAATCGGTGACGATGAAAAATCAACTACATGTGCGGTGCGGGCAGGCCCTGATAGCGATATTGTTTGCGCTTGGTTTGAGTCTGCTTGGATTGAGCAATAGTGCAATCGCCGAAGAAGATATTCCTTATCTGTTAACCGTTTCGGCTAAGGGCGACCTTGCCACGGTGCGTGCAATGCTTGATAGCGGCACTAATCCGAATGTGCGCGATATGGATGGGGCAAGCGCTTTAATGTACGCCGCACGCAAAGATAAAGCAGAAGTCGCGCAAGCCTTGTTGGAAAAAGGCGCAGATCCGAATGCTAAAGATAATAGTGGCTGGACAGCTTTGATGTTAGCGGCTCGTAAAAATTATCTTAAAACCGCAGAGGTTTTGCTAAACCATGGCGCGGATCCTGCTTTACGCGATGTTTCTGGTTGGAGCGCCATGGGCATGGCGGCAACCTCTGGCTATTCAGATATGGTGGCGATGTTAATTGAGCATGGCATGGACGCCAACACCAAAAGTGATGATGGCAAAAGTATATTAATGTATGCCGCTAAGAACGGCGATGTGGCGACCATTAAAGTATTGCTTGCGCATGGCGCTTTACTGGCTGACCACGATCGTCTAAAACTCACGGCCTTGATTTATGCGGCACGCGAGGGCAATCTTGCGGCGGTTGAAACCTTGATTGCGGCGGGCGCTAAAGTTGATGATGGCGATCAATATCAATGGACAGCCTTAAGCTGGGCCGTCAGAAAAAAACATGTGCAAGTGGTGAGTGCTTTAATTGCTAAAGGTGCGGATGTAAATCATAAAGATGGCGAAGGCACGCCGCCCCTGCATAATGCGGTGTTAAATGGCGATGTGCCTATGGTGGACTTGTTGATTAAAAGCGGCGCTAATGTCAAAGCTAAAGATCAATATGGCCTTAGCGCCTTGGTGTATGCCTTAAAAGGCAAAAGTCCTGAAATCGTTAAAATGATTAAAGATGCAGGTGGCAACTATTAGTCAGTCAATACACCTAGCCATCGCCCAAATCAATTGCACGGTGGGTGATATTGCAGCTAATAGCGATAAGATACTCGCCGCCGCTACGCAGGCTAAAGCTAAAGGCGCATCCATCCTTATTACGCCAGAACTGGCGTTAACAGGTTATCCACCCGAAGACTTGTTATTACGCGAAGATTTTAATCTCGCCAGTCAAATCGCCTTGCTTGCTTTGGCAAAAAAACTGCAAGGCATGACCGTGTTAGTTGGGCACCCACATCTGCATGAAGGGGCTTGTTACAACGCCGCCTCTGTGCTTGAAGATGGCAAAATACTCGCGACCTATCATAAGCACGCTCTGCCCAATCATACGGTGTTTGATGAACTGCGTTATTTCAAAGCTGGCACAGCGCCTTTGGTGTTTGAGCACAAGGGCGTGAAATTTGGCGTGCTGATTTGTGCTGATATTTGGGAAGCTAATCCAGCCAGTTTAGCCAAGCAAGCTGGCGCCGAAATCCTATTAACACTCAATGCCTCGCCATATCATATGGAAAAGCAAGATACTCGCCATCAAGTTGCTCGTCAGCGAGTATTAGAAACAGGGTTGGCATTGGTTTATACCAATCTGCTGGGTGGACAAGATGAGTTGGTATTTGATGGCGCTTCTTTTGTCTTGGATAGAGCAGGTGCGCTGGTTCAGCAATTGCCAGCGTTTGAAGAAACTCTAGCTTTGCTTGAGCTTGACTGTTCAACCATCAATAGAGCGAACCCTAATTTAGCGACAATTGCGCCCAAGCTTTCTTTAGAAGCCTCTGTGTATCAAGCGCTTACTTTGGGTTTAAAAGATTACGTTAACAAAAATAAATTCAAAGGCGTGGTGCTTGGGCTTTCTGGCGGCATTGATTCTGCTTTAACTTTAGCCATCGCAGTTGATGCTTTGGGCGCTGAGCAAGTGCGTGTGGTGATGATGCCATCCGAGTTTACCGCTGATATCAGTGTCAGCGATGCGCATTTAATGGCGGATGACTTGGCTGTGCATTACAGCGAGCTGCCGATTAGCCCCTTGTTTAATCTTTTTAGAGCAACGCTGGCGGATGAGTTTGCTGGCCTGCCTTTTGATACCACAGAAGAAAATCTGCAAGCACGTATTCGTGGCATGTTGCTGATGGCCTTGTCGAATAAATTTGGCAGTATCGTGCTAACCACGGGCAATAAAAGTGAGATGGCGGTTGGTTACTCAACGCTGTATGGGGATATGGCAGGCGGCTTTGCCTTGCTTAAAGATGTGCCTAAAACACTGGTCTATCAATTGGCAAACTATCGCAATTCCATTTCGCCAGTGATTCCTGAGCGCATTATCACGCGTCCGCCTTCAGCCGAGTTGCGGCATGACCAAAAAGATCAGGACAGTCTGCCTGCTTATGAGATTCTCGATGCTATTATGGAGGC
>JBMSSY010000083.1:0-6536 GCA_049424605.1 Candidatus Methylopumilus sp. | reverse complement strand
AGTTTTTGGGCCTCTAGCTCATGCTTGGTTAGAGCAGCGGACTCATAATCCGTTGGTGCTGTGTTCGACTCACAGGAGGCCCACCAATAAAAAGCCCACAGCAATGTGGGCTTTTTTTCGTCTATACAGCCTTAATATTCTTGTTGGTGCAGATGCCTATCGGGATGGGTTTCCAGCCATTCCTGCCAAACGGCAAAGGCAACAGCCAAAATCACAGGGCCAAGGAATAGCCCGATAAATCCAAATGCGGATAAGCCGCCGAGTACGCCAAAAAAGGCGAGGATAAAAGGGATTTTGACGTTTTTGGCTAGCACGATAGGGCGCACAATATTATCCACCCAAGACACGGCGAATGTTCCCCAAAGTAATAGCTCTACGCCAGCCACGGTACTTCCCGTTAATAGTAGCCAAGCTCCGATACTGCCCCAAAACAGCGGTGGGGCAAAAGGCACCATGGCGATTAATGTGGTAATTGCGGTCAGCATCATGGGGGCTTCTAAGCCCACCATCCAATAACCTAGCCCCGCAACTAGGCCTTGTGCGATGGCGGTTAGGACAATGCCGTAAACAACACCGCGTGTTGCATCGCCTGCCGCTTGAAAATAGCTGCGTGCGCGTATGCCTAGCATAGATTCAAGTACACGCTCTGATTGCGTCATAAAGTTAAATCCACCTTGGTAAACGAAAAATAGGGCAATTAATGAAAAGCCCATTCCCGCAAGGTTGCGGCCTATTCCGCCGATGACGTTAATAAATTTTTGGTCGGCATTGAGCAGTAAATTATGAATCTCATTTCTGAACTCTGTTGGGTCGTTTAATCCTTTTGTGAACCATGCTGAGATATCGCCACCTACGATGGGTAAGTCGGCAAGAAACTTAGGTAGCACAATACTGCCATTAGCAAGTTTGCTACTTAATAGCGTAGAAGCGGTTGCCAGCTCGTCCTTGAGGGTGGTTAATAACCATAATAGCGGCGCGATGACAGCGGCGGCGACTAGTAAGGTCATGATGAGCGCGCTGAGGTTGGTTTTTCCGCCTAATTTTTTTAATAAATAGGCGTAGGCGGGCCAAGTGACGTAGGCCAGTGTGCAAGCCCAAACTAGCGATGTGAAAAAGGGTGAAAGCACCACCCAGACACCGATACACAGACTCACAACAAAAAGCGCGAATAAAATTTGTCTAACGGTATTAGTGGTTAGCTTTTGCAATGCAATCCCCTAAGTGATAAGTAAACGATACGGATGTAATGCAAGTTTAATTGTTTTTAGCAGTATAGATGATATAAAGTAATGCATGAACAAAGCGATGTGTTTCCTAATCGCCAGTCTTGCGATTTTATTATTTTTTTACTGCAAAGCGTTTTATCGATGAGCCAACATAAACATTCACATCAACACACGCACGCCCATCAGCTTTCTTTTGATGATCCTCATCGCTATGCGCTCTCCAACCGATGCACATGGACCAGTGTATGTGTGAATATTGGCCTGACCATTACCCAAGTTTTAGCAGGGGTTTTTTCACACTCACAATCTTTAATTGCCGATGGGGTGCATTCTCTTTCAGATTTAATTTCTGATTTCTTGGTGTTAATTGCGAGTTACCACAGCAAATCACCCGCTGATCAGATGCATCCATATGGTCATGGTCGTATAGAAACAGTGGCCTCTTTGGTGTTAGGCGGGATTTTAGTGCTGACGGGTGTCGGCATTATGTACAGCGCGGCGATGAAATTGGAAAATCTTGGCAGTATGCCTACTGTGACCTCATTAGCTTTGTGGGTGGCAGGATTAGCGCTCATTGCTAAAGAAGCTTTGTTTCGCTATATGCTTTATGTAGGGGAGCAATTGCGATCACCACTATTAATCGCTAACGCTTGGCATGCCAGATCTGATGCGGCTTCGTCCTTGGTGGTGGCGGTGGGTATTGCTGCCAATATGCTGGGCTTTATTTATGCGGATGCCATCGCTGCTATTTTAGTTGGCTTTATGATTGTGCGTATGGGTTCGGTGTTTGCTTGGGAGGCCTTCCAAGAACTGATTGACGCTGGGCTATCATTTGAAGAGGTGGCAAGCATCCGTCAAACGCTCATGGATACGCAAGGCGTTAAAAACGTACATGATTTAAGAACAAGAAAAATGGCGCATCGCGTGTTGGTGGATGCACATATTTTAGTTGATTCAAAAATCAGCGTATCTGAAGGACATAGTATTGCTGAAAGAGCCCGCAAACGGGTGATTGATAGTCATGAGTCAGTCAATAATGTGCTGGTGCATGTTGATACCGAAGATGATACCGTTCATGGTGAAGATGTGCCGATTGCATTACCAAGCCGTGAGGAGTTATTGCAAGTGTTATCTGCTGTGCTTGCAGGACTGCCCAAACCTGAGCAAGTCACCTTCCACTATTTGGCGGGCAAAGTCGAGGCGGATGTTTTAATGCCAGCGCAAGCACTGAAAACAAAAGCAGCCATTAATCAGGCACAGCAATTAATTGCTGATAGATTAAAAAGCCATGCTTATTTTAGCGAAATCAGGTTGGCCGCCAAGCTTGGCTAAGCTTAGCGGCGCTTTACAGTGCATTAATAGTTGCTTCGGGCTGTTGATGCAACGCTAGGTTTTAAATCAAAAGCGATGCAAATTCGCTCTTCGCTAGAGCTAAAAGGGATGGTTCTGTGGAACAGCGAAGATGGAAACAATACAATCTCCCCAACATTTGGAATCACGGTACCTACGGGAAAATTGCTGTGTTTTTGAGGGTAAGCATCGCCGTGAATGCCGTATTCAAAGCCACCTTCTGTGGCTGTTTTTTTGTCGGTAGGCATGGCGAGATAAACCGCGCCACTAATCCAACCAATCTCGTGAATATGCGCATCTAAATGACCACCTTGGCGCATCTTGACATACCAAGAGCTGGTAAATTCAAAGGTTTCAGGAAATGATTTAATCAGCTCGCAGTCTGCCCCGGCGAATTTATTTTTGTAGTTTAAAAACTCTTTTTTAACTAATTCGCCTAGGGTTCTAAATGAGGCTTCTGGACGCTTAAATAAATTACCAGCGGATTGCTTGCCGTTGTGCAACATGCCTTGGACTCGTTCTGCAATCTCAGCGTTATTAATGTCATTAAGTAGCGCTTTTAATAGCGGGCTATTGGGTTCGGAAAGCTCAGGAATCGCCGCGTTATAAACAAAATCAAAGCCGTTTTTGCAGAAATTGTAGGGGTCTTCAACGCCAAAATTGACAGCATAGTGGGTTGAGAGGGTAGCCAAAAATGGCGCGGTATGCGGGCTGGTTTTAACGATTTGGTCTAGCTTGGTTTTAAAATCATCAAAGCGTTCAGCTTTATATAGACAATACATACTGCGCTCTTGCCAGTCATCCAGTTGGCTGCGCTCAAAATATGGAATCGCTTCATCAAAGCGTTTAGCCAGATATAAAAATTCTGCCATATTGTAGTTGGCGCTAGGGTGGTTTGGATTAAGCGCCAAAGCATCTTGATAGCTGGCAATAGCCTCTTGCATATTGCCTTGGTCGCGTAAGGTTTCGCCCAAATTGCTGTGCGCGTCGGCATAGTTGGGGAGCATGGCAATGGCGAGGCGATAACTTTTAATCGCTTCATCGAGTTTGCCTTGGTCACGCAAAGCTGTTCCTAGATTAAAGTGCCCTCTTGCATCGGCATTGATGGACAGCGCTTTGCGGTAGCTGGCAACCGCTTCTTCTAATTTGCCTTGTTTTTGCAGCAGTGTGCCCAAATTGCCATAAGCTTCAAAAAAGCGAGGTTGTAAGGCAATCGCTTTGCGATAGCTGGCGGCGGCTTCGTTATATTGGTCAACGTTGCCTAGCGCAATCCCAAGATTAAAGTGCAAGTCTGGCATATTGGGCTGTAGCTTAAGTGCGTTGCGGTAGCTGTTGATGGCGCCTTCATATTGCCCCAGCCCATCTAGAGCAATACCCAGCACGTTGTGCAAAATAAAAGTATTGGGATATTGAGCCAGCAAAGTCTTAGCCATGTTTGCTGCATTGGCGAGTTGTCCTGCATTCAGCAAGTTAAGTAATGGTTGAACTTCGTGTTGGCTGGGCTGTTTATTTGATTGTTGGGCCATGATGTGAATTGGTTTAAGTTTATGGTTGAGATTGTTGGCTATTCTTGAGTTGCAGTGCCATATGTTTCAAAAATTGCATCGCAACTTTGGGTTCGTTCAAAATAAGCGTTTGAATGTTGTTAGCGTTAATGACAATAATATCGCAAAAATCAGAATCAACAATTGCATCGGCAATCCGAACGCTATCACCAAGAATCGCCATTTCGCCAAAAAAGTCACCAGTGCTTAAATACCTAATCAAACGATTTTCGTAGACCAGCCTCATCTCGCCATCGGCAATGTAATACAAATCACGACCTTCATCGCCAATATTAAAGACAACGTCACCAGCACGATAGATGCAGCCATGGCGTGACATTACTTTGGCAATGAAATTTGGATTTTTTCTGACAGTGTCATTAAATAAGCCTCGCAAAAGCAGCACGTCACGTTTTTTGAGCGTGGAGATAAGCTCCGTGCCTAATAAAAAAATCGCAAAGGTGTAATAAAGCCATGCCAGAGAAATAAAGACGTTTTTCATCCCGCCGAATACCGCACCGTAAGTGTGGTTGAGCGAGAGCACCTCACTGAATAATGGACGCATGGCCATCCATAATATAGCGGTCATCACAGAGCCAATGATGATGGTTTTGAATGAGGCGTTGGTGGGTAGTGAAACGCGATAAAACAAAGTCAGTAATATCGTGATGGTCACTAAAGTGCCTGCGGTATCAAAAATGCTGGAATGGTCGATAGATAAACTAAGTAGCTGCGAGGCTTTTTCAAGCATTAAATCAAAAAAAGTGAACATAAAGAACATCAGCAAAATACCAATCACTGACAAAATGTCTTGAACGGATTTGCGCAAAAAAGACGGATGTTCGGTAATTGCAAAAATTGTTTGAAAGGCAGAGCGCAGGGTGCTGGCTAGCGGAATTGCAAACCAAAATAGCGCGATAGTGCTCAGCGTGCTCCACGCGGTTTTGTGTTCAGCCACCTTGTGGATTTCAAGCATGATTCGGCGACTTAGCTTTGGCTCTAGCGTGCTGGTGATATTGGCAATATTAATGACCGCGCCGTGTGAAGAGAAAACTAAATGCGATAAAAAGAAAAACATCAGGAGTGCCATTGGAATCATGGCAAACATGGCGTAAAAAGACAGCGAGGCTGAAAGCCCCCAGCCATTATGTAATTTAAAAGCACTAAAGGTTTCGCGCAGGACAAAAAGCGGGGCATCGTAAAGATGCTTTGCGATACGTGCTTTGGGTCTGGCAATTGCGGGGTGATCGCTAAAATTGTGACTAGATTTAAACTGATTCGTCAAAATAGATACTCTGGATATTATTGTTATTGATGGGCTGTTTTAAAAGCCTCAGTGGCCTTGATTAAGGCTGAAGTCACGCCAAGCTCCATTGCTGAATGTCCAGCATCTGCAATCATTTCAAAATGCGCATGCGGCATGGCATTTTTTAGCTCCCAAGCGCTAATGGGTGGACATACCATATCGTAGCGTCCCTGAATAATTGTGGTTGGGATGGCTGATAGTGCTTTGGCCTCAGCAAGTAAATCGCGATGTCCAACAAAACATTGATGCAATATGTAATGAATTTGCACTTTGGCGCGCGCAATTTCTACTTCAATCGGCGTTGTGTTTTGCTCTGTTGAGTTGCGCGGCAATAAAGACATGATGCTGCTTTCATAAGCGTTCCACGCGGTAGCAGCAGGGCCAGCGATTGTGATGTCTTCTGAAAACACTCGTGTTGAGTATGCTTGTAAGGGCTGAGATTGCTCGGCTTTAGGTAAAAAGGACAGGAGATTTTCCCAAGGCTCAGGGTAGAAGCGATTAACTTCGCCTAAGAACCAATTTAACTCACTTGGTCTACTTAAGAATATGCCGCGTAAAATCAAGCCAGTCACCGAGCTTGGATGTGCAATTGCATAAGCCAGTGCCAGCGTACTGCCCCAAGAGCCGCCAAACACTAACCATTCTTTTATACCTAAATGTTGCTTTAGTGCTTGAATATCGCTGACTAGTAGGTCGGTATTGTTATCTTCAGTACAGCCTATTGGTGTGCTTCGCCCACAGCCGCGTTGGTCCAAAAGGATAATTCGATAAAAGCTTGGATCAAAGAATCGACGTTGATTAGGGTTGCAACCACTACCAGGTCCACCATGTAAAAAAACCACTGGATAACCCTTGGGATTGCCACATTCTTCGTAATAAATTGTGTGTGTTTTTGAAACAATTAACATCCCAGAATCAAATGTAGATAGCTCAGGAAACAAATAAAAAGTAGGCGTTTGCATGCCGTCTGTTGGCTTTCATGTTGATTAATTTAGATTAATTTAAATATGATAACACTGACAAAAACTAGCGATATAAAAGTTTTAGATTAATTGTAAATAAATTGTTAACAGACTATTGCAAATCATTTTTGACTGTTCTAATATCTCA